>NZ_CP040781.1:1200000-1500000 GCF_013463155.1 Staphylococcus sp. 17KM0847 | reverse complement strand
GCCAGCGACAGCTTTCGCGCACTTAGACGCTACTACAAACTTAGAGCGTAAATTAAGTGAGATGGGTATCTATCCTGCTGTGGATCCGTTGGCATCTACTTCACGTGCATTGGAGCCAACGATTGTGGGGCAAGAGCATTATGAAGTTGCACGTCAAGTACAGTCAACACTTCAAAAATATCGTGAATTACAAGATATTATTGCAATTCTTGGTATGGATGAGTTATCTGATGAAGATAAGAAAACGGTTGAACGTGCACGTCGTATTCAATTCTTCTTATCACAAAATTTCCACGTAGCAGAACAGTTTACAGGTCAACCGGGTTCTTATGTACCTGTTAAAGATACAGTTCAAGACTTTAAAGCTATTTTAGAAGGTAAATATGATCACATCCCTGAAGATGCATTCCGTTTAGTAGGTGGCATTGATGATGTTATCGCTAAAGCAAAAGACATGGGTGTTGAAGTATAATACAATTAGGAGGCTTGGATAATGAATACATTAACCTTAGATATCGTCACTCCTAATGGTTCTGTTTATAACGAAGACAATGTTGAAATTGTTGTCTTACAAACAACAGCAGGCGAAATGGGTGTGATGCATGGTCACATTCCAACGGTTGCGCCATTAAAAATTGGTCATGTAAAGGTGACACGTGATGGCAAATCTGATTATATTGCTGTAACTGAAGGATTTGCTGAGATTCGACGTGAAAAAATCAATATTTTAGTTCAATCAGCTGAATCAGCTGAGGATATTGATTTAGAACGTGCGAAATCAGCAAAACAGCGCGCAACATTTTATCTTGAAGGAGATAGAGATGATACGGATATGAAACGTGCTGAACGTGCATTGAAACGTGCAGAAAATCGTATCGAAGTTGCTAAATATAGATAATTATAAAAGGCTTAGTGATGTCATGTCGCTAAGCCTTTTTATAAGGTATTAATAGATGAATCACATATTATTTTAGTTTAATGTATAGAGATATAAGCACTAAAATTATGAATTGACTCAAAAATCATGTAAAATTAAGTGAGATATGTATGTAAGGAGCAATATTATGAGATGGAATATTTAGGACAATTTGCAGTTGCACATATCATTATGCATGTACTCTGTATTTGTGTATCGTTTTGGGCTTTGAATGCAATAAGACTTGATTATTTTTTTAAAAAAGGTCACCCTGTTCAAGTACAAGTTGTAATTATTTTTTTGGCAATTGTTATTGGAGCAGGTGTTAGTAATTTTGTAATAGATTTACTACAATTTTCAACACAAATTAAATATTTATTTTAGGATTATAATAGAGGATTGTACGTGCTTTTATGAGTAATCGCACACCTTATTTATAATAAAAATGAGTGATGAGTTAATAAAGCAACAGAAATGGATGTCTTAAATCAAGAAAAGTGAAAGAGATAGTGGAGGATTTTTGAAGATGGACAAAATTATAGTACGTGGTGGTCAAGTATTAAAGGGGGAAGTCACTGTTGAAGGCGCTAAAAATGCAGTTCTTCCAATTATTACAGCTTCTTTATTAGCAAGTGAAGGTAAAAGTGAACTCAGTAACGTCCCCCCATTAAGTGATGTGGAAACGATTAATAATGTATTACGCGTATTAAATGCAGATGTTACATATGACGAAGGGACACAGACTGTAACAGTTGACGCAACACAACGTTTAAGCGAAGAAGCACCATATGAATATGTAAGCAAAATGCGTGCAAGTATTTTGGTGATGGGGCCATTACTTGCACGATTAGGCGTGGCAAAAGTAGCGCTACCGGGTGGTTGTGCTATTGGTTCTCGACCGATTGAACAACATCTCAAAGGATTTGAAGCGTTAGGTGCAGAAATTCATCAAGAAGCAGGATTTATTCATGCAACAGCACCGAATGGGCTTGTAGGATGTGATATTCATTTAGATTTTCCAAGTGTTGGTGCAACGCAAAATATTATGATGGCTGCAGCACTCGCTAAAGGACGAACAGTTCTTGAAAACGTAGCAAGAGAACCTGAAATTGTAGATCTAGCTAACTATATTAATGAAATGGGTGGCGATGTACAAGGAGCAGGAACCGATACAATTGTTATTGATGGTGTCCCCGCATTAAAAGGTGTACAACATGCTATAATTCCTGATCGCATTGTCGCAGGAACATTAATGATTGCTGCAGCGATAACACGAGGAGATGTGCGTGTTAAAGGTGCGATTAAAGAACATATGACAAGCCTTGTTTATAAACTAGAAGAAATGGGTGTCGAACTTGAATATGAAGAAGATAGTATTCGAGTGACAGCACCAGAACAGTTACAGCCTGTCGATGTAAAGACATTACCACATCCCGGTTTTCCAACAGATATGCAATCTCAGATGATGGCATTGTTGTTGACAGCAGAAGGTCATAAAATTGTGACTGAGACGGTTTTTGAAAATCGTTTTATGCATGTTGCTGAGTTTAAGCGAATGAATGCCAATATTTCAGTAGAGGGTCGTAGTGCAAAAATTGAAGGTAAAAGTGAATTGCAAGGTGCACAAGTGAAGGCGACAGATTTACGTGCAGCTGCAGCACTCATACTAGCTGGATTAGTGGCAGAAGGCGAAACGATAGTTACAGAGTTAAAACATTTAGATCGTGGCTATGTCGACTTTCACGGCAAATTGAAAGCATTGGGCGCAAATATTGAACGCCGTAATGATTAAGATGAAGCGGTTTATAAGTCGTGATATGATTAAAGCATCAACAAGTTTGAAATTATGTGTTTTTATAATATTGAGTATAATTATTTTTGGTGTAGGTTTAATGATTGGTTTGATGATGAATCATGACAATATATTAAAAATACTCCAACCAGATTTTTGGCAATATGTAGCAGAAACTATTGGAGGTTAGAATAACGTGGAAACTATTTTTAACTATAACGAAATTAAAGAGATTATCCCCCATCGACAACCTTTTTTACTTATTGATAAGGTTGTGGAATATGAGCCAGGACAGCGTTGTGTAGGTATCAAGCAAGTCTCAGGTAACGAACCATTCTTTCAAGGACATTTTCCTGATTATGCGGTGATGCCAGGTGTTTTGATTACAGAAGCATTGGCACAGACTGGAGCAGTAGCTATGTTAAATAGCGAAGAAAATAAAGGGAAGTTAGCGCTTTTTGCAGGTATTGATAAATGTCGATTTAAAAAACAAGTTGTTCCCGGAGATACATTACGTTTAGAAGTTGAAATCACTAAAATTAAAGGACCCATTGGCAAAGGGACAGCTAAAGCAACGGTTAACGGGCAAATTGCTTGTAGTTGTGAACTAACATTCGCTTTACAATCACCACAGTAAATAATGAGAAGAGGGGTTAGAACATAGGCGAACTGTTCTAAATCAGTGAGTCAAAATCTATAAATGGTAGCGGATTTCTGAGGTGAAAATACATTTTGACTAATAACCCTTTTGGGGCGAGGCTACGAAAGCGCTTAGCAAAAATGAGCTTTCTGTCTCGCTCCCTTTTTAGGTATAGTCTTTTTATTGACGTTCATCTTTTAAACGAGGTTTAGATTGCATCATACGATTAAAAGTTTTAGTGAGTTCTTCCCCTTGTAAACCTTCTTCGACGAGTTGTTCTAACAAGCTCTCTGCATACACTTGACGTAACGTATAAATATGACATTCAAAGATGACAGAGATTTTATCTTGTAGTGGTGTAATATGTTTAATCGTAGCATCGAATAAGGCAGGGTCATTAGATGGGCGGGTAATCACGACACGAATGTTGAGCATTGTACGATGCTTTTTATAATATTCCATCTGTTCTCTATGAATATCAGATATAACAATTTCTAATAGCCAACCTGTCCCACGATTTTCTTTATTAATAATAACGCCATCTACGAGTTCATACTCTGTCACACTACTATTATTGGATACAATTTGAAAACGAACTGCCTTAAATGTTTTCATGTAACCACCATCCCTAAAGTTTAAATTTTTACGTTTTTTAAGATTATACTTTAATTATAACTTAAATAGAAAGGGATTTCTTAGCCTAAGCATAAAAAGTTGAAATGTATATGTAAGGATATGTGAACAAAATAAACTTTGCTACATTGCGTTTCAAAGGGATAAACAATTATGATAATGGCAGGAGGTGAGAAAATATTAATCAGTTCAAAGCACGTGGTACAGTCTCCCAAGAACCTAAGTATTATGAGAAGCCCGGTAGCCACTTTATTGCTTTTTCTCTTGCTGTTGAGCGAAGTTTTAGGAGTAAGGATGATCGCCCAATCTATGACTATTTGAATTGTAAAGCATTTGGTCCTGTTGCGATACAAGTTGATCAGTACGTCAAAAAAGGCGATACGATATGCATCGAAGGATACGTTACGACACGCCGTTTTCAGTATAATGATCAAAAAAGATTTATAACTGAAATTGTTGTTGAGTCTGTTAACAAAGACGAAAGTAGTATAATAATTCCCCCAGAGCCTATTATTGTTTAGTTTTGTATAAGCCTTGACTCCCCCTCATAGCTTATATCATGTTGATTATTACTAAAATTTTAACCACTCTCTTAAATTCAATCTCTAAAACCTATCTTTTAATCACTTCTTAATAATAAGACTATTTCTGTACACAAAAGTGGACGAGTTGCACAATGCGTAAGGCGTGGACTCGTCCTTATACATATTTATACAGCGCGTGTTTATTTGAATTTTAATACTTAATTTGCTAAATTAAAGAAAATAATAGATATGACTACTAGGGGCGCCAGATGGCTGAGATGAATAACATTCAAACCCTTGGAACCTGATTTGGATGATACCAACGGAGGGAAGTAGACAACGTATAGGGTGTAGATAAACGACTGTTTATATAGAGACGCCTCCAAGTAGTCTTAATTATTGTTGAATTCAACTATTTGGAGGGAAAAAGAATGCAAAAACCTAAAATTGCTCTAACTATTGCAGGCACAGATCCATCAGGTGGTGCAGGTGTAATGGCAGACTTAAAATCATTTCATGCTTGTGGTGTCTATGGTATGGCAGCTGTGACGAGTATCGTTGCACAAAATTCGTTAGGTGTACAACATATTCACAACCTTAACCCTGATTGGCTAGAAGAACAGTTAGAAAGTGTTTTTAACGATGAATCACCCCATGCTTTAAAAACGGGTATGATTCCAACACCAGATATGATGATATTAATTGAAAACTATTTAAAAAAAGTAGATATCCCTTATGTTATAGATCCTGTTATGGTTGCTAAAAGTGGGGATACTTTGATGGAAAACGAAGTGCGACAAAGATTAAAAGAAACTTTACTTCCTTACGCTGACGTTGCAACTCCTAATGTACCTGAAGTAGAAGAAATAGTAGGCATTAAGCTTGATAGCGTAGCCCAAATAGATAAAGCTGGAAAATTTTTTATTAATGATATTGGTGCAAAAGGTGTTGTCATTAAAGGCGGTCATTTAGAAGGTGACGCAACTGATTATTTATTTACACGTAAAGGACGGTATGTATTTCAAAGTGAGCGTTACTCTACTGAACATACTCATGGCACAGGTTGTACCTTTTCAGCAGTAATTACAGCAGAACTAGCTAAAGGACGCTCAGTTTATGATGCGGTTGCTAAAGCTAAATCTTTTATTTCTTTAGCAATTAAACATACACCAGAAATTGGTCAAGGGCGTGGCCCAGTGAATCATTTTGCATATCAAACTTTAAAAGGATGGGATTAAGATGGATTATGTATCAAAAGTACGTGAAGTACAACCACTTGTCGTTTGTTATACAAATGATGTTGTTAAAAATTTTACAGCTAATGGTTTATTAAGCCTAGGGGTTAGTCCAGCAATGAGTGAAGCCCCTGAAGAAGCCAGAGATTTTTTTAGAGTTGCGCAAAGTTTGCTTATTAATATTGGTACGATTACAAAGCAACGTGCAGAAGATATGATAGAAATAGCACGCATAGCTAATGATTTAGGTGTACCTATTGTATTAGATCCTGTTGCGGTAGGTGCTTCTCAATTTCGCAAAGCATTTTGTCGTCGCTTCTTACAAGAAGTTCCAGTTACTGTTATTAAGGGAAATGCATCAGAAATTTTAGCACTGATAGATGATACAGCTACGATGAAAGGAACAGATAACACTGTTACTGGTGTTGCATATCATATTGCGGAACGAGCCCATCGCAAGTTTGGTGCAGCTATCGTAATGACAGGCGAGACAGATGTGGTTGTACAAGAGGGGCAAACGGTACTGTTAGAGAACGGCAGTACATTACTGACAAAAATTACAGGAGCAGGTTGTTTATTGGGGGGAATCATTGCTAGCTTCTTATTGAAAGAAAAAAGCCTTCATTGGATAAATTGATTCAAGCGGTATCTTATTACAACATTTCTGCTGAACAGGCTGAGTTAAGAGAAGGTGCAGATTTACCCGGAACTTTTATGATAGCCTTACTTGATACTTTAAATCAGATGACAGCGGTAAGCTATCAGCAAGAGATAAAAAAGAGAGAAGTGAGTCATGATGGGATTTGATCGCAAACAATTGCGTGTTTATTTTATAGCAGGTACGCAAGATGTCAAAAAAGGGACATTGGATGAGATTTTAGAGGAAGCTTTAAAAGCAGGAATTACAATGTTTCAATTCCGTGAAAAGGGAACTTCAGCATTAACAGGTGCAGCTAAGAAGGAAAAGGCGATTACATTGCAGAAGTTATGTCAAAAATACAACGTGCCGTTTATTGTAAATGATGATGTTGACTTAGCGTTAGATATTAATGCAGACGGTATTCACGTTGGACAAGATGATAAAGCAATATCCCAATTTTATGAACGTGCAAAAGACAAAATTATTGGACTGAGTGTAAGTGATTTTAAAGAATATGATCAATCTGATTTAACACATGTTGATTATATTGGTGTAGGTCCAGTATATAAAACACAATCGAAAAGTGATGCCAAACAAGCAGGAGGTATTGAAATGATACGTCGAATGCGACGCTATGATGAAGTGATTCCAATAGTAGCGATTGGTGGTATTACTGAAGAAAATGTAGCTTCACTTATCAATAATGGAGCAGATGGTATTGCTACGATTTCTTCAATTACACAAAGTGAAAATATTGAAAACTCTGTGTCACGATATTTACAGTCTTTTAAATAAATATACTTTTTATTAGGAAATGTTTCCACCTTACTATGTTATATGATAAAATGACACTTATGTGAATAATACTATTGAGGTGGAAAAATGAAGAACAAAGCGCTATTAACGATGCTTTTAGGTATCACTGTGTTATTAGCTGGGTGTGATTATAGCAAACCTGAAAACAGAGACGGTTTCTTTTTCAATACGTTTGTTGCACCAATGGATAAGTTAATTCATTGGTTGGGTCATCAACTAGATAATAACTATGGTCTAGCTATTATTATTATCGTATTAGTTGTGCGTATCGTATTGTTACCTTTTATGTTATCTAACTATAAAAACATGCATATGATGCGTGAAAAGATGAAAATTGCAAAACCAGATATTACGGCAGTTCAAGAAAAAGTGAAGAGAGCACGTACACAAGAAGATAAAATGGCTGCCAACCAAGAAATGATGCAAGTTTATAAAAAGTATGGTATGAACCCAATGGCAAGTATGATGGGATGTTTACCATTAATTCTTCAAATGCCAATTATTATGGGACTATACTTTGTCTTGAGATATCCATCAGGTGGTGGTATTACAAAGTATTCTGACTTCTTATGGTTCCAATTAGATAAGCCAGATATTTGGATTACTATTATTGCCGGTGTGCTTTATTTCTTCCAAGCATATGTGTCATTAACAAATATGCCACAAGAACAGCGTCAAATGGGATATATGATGATGATCATCTCACCAATCATGATTATTTGGATCTCATTTACATCTGCTGCGGCATTAGGTTTATATTGGTCCGTATCAGCAGCTTTCCTTGTTGTTCAAACGTACATTGCAAATGTTGTGTACAGTAAGAAAGCACAAGAAGAGGTAGGACCACTTATAAAAAAAATTGAAGAAAAAAAGAAACAAAATAGCAAATCAGGTAAAAACACACAAGTTGTTTCTAAAAAGAAGAAAAAGAAATAGTAAGTTCATAAAAAGACGCCGTTTAATCGGCGTCTTTTTTATGAAAGTATATGAGAGATAATTTAGAATCTTATATATCAGTACTATTCCACTCATCAAAAAATTGCTGGAGAAATGTCTTCATAAATTGATGGCGCTGTGTTGCAATACGTTGAGCCTCTGGTGTATTCATCAAGTTTTTTAAAGTCAATAATTTTTCATAAAAGTGTTTAATTGCAGAAGGAGATAAATGCGTAACTTCTTTTTGGAGCTCATCAGGTGCCACATCATCTGTCCACATAGGTTCGTTAAAATGACCTGAATATTGAAATGTACGTGCGATGCCGATTGCACCGATTGCATCTAAACGGTCTGCGTCTTGGACGATTTGCGCTTCGAGTGTTTGTAGTTTTCCAACTTGTTTTGATTTTCGAAAGCTTATGTTGTCAATAATATAAAGAATGGCGTGTTGCTCTTTATTTGAGACAGGGCATGCGTCCATAAAAGATTGAAGTGACGTATAAGCTGTTTTAGAATCAACGAGCTTATCATCTACAGTATCATGCAAAAGGGCAGCCATTTCAATAACATATGCATTAGCATCAGGATAAGATTGCGCAAGATTTTTGGCGAGGTGATGCACGCGCTTAACATGAGCGATATCATGTCCAGTAGTATCTTCAGCATGTGATAATTTCATATAATCATAAGCTGCTTTAATATGTGGGTGCATTTTAACACTCCTTAATGTATTTATAATATTGGGGTGAGTAGCTGGCTTATTGATTCTTTAAATTTAATCCATAAGCCACGTTGGTCATAGCGTTCTTGTGTTAATTCAGAGCATACTTTTAAGTCTTGCTCAAAGCTATCTTTAACTTGCTGTGCCAATGTTTCATTATATACAAAAGCGTTGACTTCAAAGTTGAGTGTGAAGCTACGATTATCCATATTTGTTGTACCAACACTTGTGATTTCATCATCTATGGTCAACGTTTTAGCGTGTAAGAAGCCATTATCATAAAGATAAACACGTGCACCTGCTTCGATAAGACTTGCAACATTTTTATAAGTTGCCCAGTAAACGAAAGGATGATCGGGTTTATTTGGAATCATAATATTGACTTCCACACCACCGAGTGCTGCAATTTTTAAGGCATCCATAAAGGCTTCGTCAGGGATAAAGTAAGGCGTTTGGATATAAATTGTTTTTTGTGCCATTGAAATCATTTTAAGATAACCATATTTAATCTGTTCCCACGATTCATCGGGGCCACTTGAAGCAATTTGAACACCGATATTATGCGGTGTTTCGATTTGGTTATTTGGAAAATATTTGTCATCATAGTGGATATTATTACGGTGTGCATGGGAATTCCAATCTAGGATAAAGCGTAATTGTAAGGCACTCACCGCTTCTCCTCGAATACGTAGATGCGTATCACGCCAATAGCCAAACTTTTTAGATAAACCGAGATATTCTTTACCAACATTGAAACCACCAACATAACCAATTTTACCATCAATAACTACGATTTTACGATGATTACGGTTATTCATACGGAGATTAATGAGTGGAAGCTTAGATGGAAAAAAAGCTTCTACTTGTCCGCCTTTTTCTTTAAATAACTTAAAGTCTTTTAAAGTTAATGTACGAGACCCCATATCATCATAAAGCATTTTGACTTCTAGTCCTTCATCTAACTTTTGTTCTAAAAGTTCGAGTATTTCTTTACCGAGCATGTCATTGCGAAAAATATAATACTGAATATGTATGTAGTGTTGTGCTTGTCGAATATCAGCTTTTAATTGTTTGAATTTAGCGTAACCATCCGTTAATAACTCTATTTCATTATGATTAGTGTAGAATGCGGCATTGTTATAAAGTAACATTTGAATCATATGTTTATAATATTGCATATGCGGGTTTTGAGGTGCAAATGTACCGCTTTTAAGTGCTTCTAGCTGTTCGTTCACGAGTAGTTCTAAGCCGATACGGTCTTTCTCATCTAGCTGAAATAAAGATTTTCGTTGAATTTGACGACCAAATAATAAGTAAAGTATAAACCCTAAAATCGGTAAAAGCCCTAAGACGAGAATCCATGCCCAAATCGAGCTAGCACTCCGTCGCTCCATAAAAATAATGGTAAATACAAAAGTTAGGTTTAAAAGAAATAAGCTGATAAAAATATAATTGGCAATAGCATTGCCTTCAATAAAAAATGAATAAAGTATTTCGCTCACTTCATGTCCTCCTGTTCGTTATCTTTGTGATATTGTAACACTTTTTTATCAATGAGATGAAAAATTTTTATATTTGACACATACCTATATAGGGTATATTATAGTCGGTGAAGAGATGTTGATTAAAGATATGAGGGATGTACGATGATAGAACACGCAAACCATTCACAAGTTATAAAACGCAACTTGCAATCACGTTTGAATCGTATTGAAGGTCAAGTCAGGGCGATTAACCGAATGATTGATGAAGATGTTTATTGCGATGATGTTTTGACGCAAATACGTGCAACACGTTCAGCATTAAATGGTGTAGCTACTAAGTTGTTAGAACATCATATGAAGGGTTGTATTATGCATAAAGTAGAGTCTGGAAATGAGCAAGAAGCAATGGACGAGCTACTGGTTACTTTTCAAAAACTCATGAAAGATTAGGAGAACGATATACAATGAAAGCCGTAGTAGTTATAGACCGATTAAAAAGTGATGTACAAGAGTCAGAGCTTGTGTCACGATTAACGTCGATGATTGGTGTAGAAGCAGTTTCTATTGATCTGCCAAAGCAAACTGTGACGCTTCAGTATGATACACCAGCTAATTTGAATACACTTGAAAAAGAAATTTATGATGCAGGTTTTCCTGTGTTAAATGCCTATAAAGGAGAGGAATAGTATGACTAAACATGTTATTGCAGTAGAAGGGATGAGCTGTAATCATTGTAAAGCAGCAGTTGAAACAGCAGTAAAAGAAAATGAAGATGTGATCACTGTTGAAGCATTTCCATCTGAAGATAAAGTAGAGGTTGAAGTAGCAAATGATGTCGCTTTAACAGATGTTAAGCAGCGTATATATGACGCAGGTTATGATGTGAAGTAATGAATGATGTGGGAGTGGAATGACAATAATCTCTGTGAGACTTAGATTGTATTTCACTCCTTTTATTGCAAATTTAATATACCCTATGTAGGTATTGGAGTGTTGATGATGCGTAAAGAAACATTTAAAATCTCGGGGATGACATGTGCTGCATGTGCTGCACGTATTGAGCGTACTTTGAAGAGAGAAGCAGGTGTAGCGTCTATTCATGTTAATCTCGTTATGGAAAAGGGAACAGTCATATATGACAAAAGTCAAATTAGCTTAGATACTATTTTTGAGCGCATTGCTAAAATTGGCTTTGAAGCATTGCCAATTGAAACAAAAAAAGAAACACAAGCACGTAAAAAAAATGAGTTAAAACATCAAAAGTATAAGTTTATCGTTTCGTTGATTTTATCATTACCATTGTTGTATACGATGTTTGCTCATTTTTCGTTTTTAAGTTTTATATCAGTCCCTGATCTTTTATTGAATCCATGGTTCCAATTTATTTTAGCAACACCTATTCAATTTTTATTAGGATGGCAATTTTATAGGGGGGCATATCAGTCTTTAAGCAATAAAAGTGCTAATATGGATGTGCTTGTAGCGATGGGCACATCTGCTGCATATTTTTATAGCATTTATTTGATGTTTTCACATACACATACAGTAGGACATGTGCCACTTTATTTTGAAACGAGTGCAGTATTGATTACGTTAATTTTGTTAGGTAAGTATTTTGAAAAGCGTGCAAAAGGTCATGCAAGTGATGCTATTGAAAAACTAGCAGCATTACAAGTTCATGATGCAGAGGTTGAGCGAGCAGGACAAATATGTCATATATCAATTGAAGATGTACGTGTAGGTGATATTGTACGTGTACGTAGTGGGGCACAAATTCCTTTAGATGGAGAAGTGATTGAAGGGTGGTCAACTGTTGATGAGTCTATGTTGACTGGTGAAAGTTTACCAGTCGATAAAAAAGTGGGAGATACGGTAATTGGTAGTACGATTAATCAACAAAACTTTATAAAGGTACGTGTCACACATACAGGAGAAGATCTTGTACTCAACCAAATTATTAAAGTTGTTGAAGAAGCCCAGGGAGAAAAACCCCAAATACAACGTTTGGCAGATAAAGTGTCTAATATATTTGTACCGGTAGTTGTAGGGATTGCTGTGATTACTTTTATAGTATGGTACTTTTTTATTACACCGTATCATTTATCACAGGCACTAGAAACATTTATTGCAGTGATTGTTATTGCTTGTCCATGTGCATTGGGTTTAGCAACACCGACATCAATCATGGTAGGTTCAGGACGTGCTGCAGAATCTGGCGTATTATTCAAAACAGCTGAATCACTGGAACAAGCACACCGTGTAGATACAATTGTCTTTGATAAAACAGGAACTTTGACAATGGGTAACCCTGAAGTGATAAAAATGTATGATTTTAATGTGAATATCCAGTCTAAAAGTTATATGAAAAGTTTAGAATTTCAGTCTGAGCATCCTATTTCTAAAGCGATTGTGACTTATTTTGATGCGTTAGAAATATTACCTGTGGATGATTATCAGACACATACGGGTAATGGTATTCTTGGAAAAGTTGAAGGTCATCAGATTGTTGTAGGTTCTATCGCATTTGTTAAACAATATACAATAATCAATGAAGAGGAAATGAAAAAAGTTCAAATGCTTGAAGCTTCAGGTGCGACAGTGATTGCAATGAGCATGGATGGTATGCTCGCCATCATATTAGGTGTTCGAGATGAACCCAAACAAGAAGCGCCATCAGTGTTAGCGCAACTTGCTAAGCAATATGATCTCATTATGCTCAGTGGAGATAGTGAAAAAACAGCCCAAGCAATAGGCAAAACGCTAGGTTTAACACGGGTTGTTGCGGGGGTGAAACCAAATGAAAAGGCATCTGTTATTGCACAATTACAACAAGAAGGACGGTATGTCATGATGGTTGGAGATGGTTTAAATGATGCCCCCGCTTTAATGAAGAGTGATATTGGTATTGCGATGGGTTCAGGTACTGATATCGCACTAGAATCTGCTGATATTGCATTAGTAAATGGCAATCTCCAACATATTATTGAGACATTACAATTAAGCCGTCTTACTATACGCAATATTAAACAAAATCTATTTTTTGCATTCTGTTACAATATGTTGGGCATACCTTTTGCAGCAATGGGATTTTTAGCACCTTGGCTAGCTGGTACAGCTATGGCATTTAGTTCGGTTTCTGTTGTATTGAATGCTTTACGACTTAAACATATTTCTAAATAAACTTCAATTTATTTAAAAATAATATAGTATCAACATTCAAAGTAAGGTAAGATAAAGAGAGTGGATTGATAATCGGGGTGATAATATGGCAAAACCAAATGATAAGTTTTACAGTGTGGTGAAGATGTTATCATCAATTGGGGTTAAAGTTAAAAAGACAAAATCGCGATTGGATATCATGAGATCACTGCCCAATACGACCACTCCTCCTGAAAAACTGAAGTAATATTTTTAATATGAGAATAAGCAATCCCCACTAATGATATTCGATTTCATTAGTGGGGATTTTTTATGGATACTTATTTGGATATACGTGATTGCAATGAATGTGTATTGTATTTTTTAGGTGTATAGTAATGAATACTTAGAATGACACCGAGTCCTGCCATCAAGCTCCATAACGAACTCCCACCGTAGCTAATAAATGGAAGAGGGATACCTGTGATAGGGAGGAGTTGAATAGTCATACCGATATTTTGAACGATATGGAAAAGTAATAAACTTGTATAACCGATAATGAATGACTTATTGAACAAGTCCTCAGATATAACAGCCAGTCGAATCAAATGTAACAAGAGCAATAAAAATATCACTAATACAATGACTGCACCAACGAAACCAAACTCTTCACCAATCACAGAAAAGATAAAGTCAGTATGGTTTTCAGGGATATAAACTTCACCATTGTTCAGACCTTTACCAACTAATTGACCGGAACCGATCGCTTTCATTGATTCTGTTAAATGAAAGCCATCACCGGAACTATACGTGTAAGGGTCAAGCCAAGAGTTAATACGACCTAACTGATAAGTTTTAATACCAGAGATGTTTTCAATTAAGCTTGGTTTGTAAATAATAGATAAAATTAGCCCGCTGCCTAACACAATGATCGTACCGAATAAGGGGGCTAAAATTTTCCAAGACACACCACTTACAATGACGATGCCAGCAATAATTGCCATAAAAACAAGTGTTGTCCCTAAGTCATTTTGTAATAAGATCAAACCCATCGGTACAATTGTAACTGCGAAAATTTTGACTAAAAGCATAAAATCTGTTTCGAGAGATTTATTAAATACAAAACGGTTATGCTGTGCAACAACTTTTGATACTGCGAGTATGAGAACAATTTTCATGAATTCAGAGGGTTGAATACTGATTGGACCAATGCGATACCAGCTTTTTGCACCATTAATAATGGGCGTAAAGCTAGACTCAGGTAAGATAATCAGTCCGAAAAGCAGTAGGACAAAGAATAAGTAAACGCCATTAACATATTTACGTATTTTTTTGGGTGAAAGCAACATAATAATAAAAGCAATGATCGCACCTAAAATGTAATAAAAAATCTGACGTACACCAAAGTCCATGCTATACTGCCCGCCGCCCATTGCAGAATGAATGGTAATCACACTGATGATGCATAGAAGGGTGACTAAGCTGATTAATGTCCAATCCAAGCGTTTAAAAAAAGACTTTTGTGTGTGTTGACGAGAAGAAGCCATGCTAATCTCCTTTATACTAAAAATTTCTCTAATCTGTATTATATACCGATTTTACAAAACTTGTAATTAAATTGCTAATATTGTAGGAAATTAAATGCATAATAAACATTCGACATGGTAATATGGAGTTTAGAAAATCATTTGGAGGCGGAACTATGTCGAAAGAAGCTTTATGTATCATATATGGTGGGAAAAGTGCCGAACATGACGTTTCGATTTTAACAGCGCAAAATGTATTAAATGCAATTGATAAAGCACAATATCATATTGATATTATTTATATTACAAACGATGGTCAATGGAAAAAACAAGAGCATATTACTGAAGAAATCACAAATATCGAAACGTTGAGATTAAAAGATGTTGAAGCGGGACATATTTCAACATTGTTAACAAAGAGTAGCCAAGGTGGCAGTTATGATGCGGTCTTCCCGTTATTACACGGCCCAAATGGTGAAGATGGGACGATTCAAGGATTATTCGAAGTGCTTGATATTCCTTACGTGGGAAATGGTGTGTTAGCTGCAGCAAGTTCTATGGATAAGTTGGTAATGAAACAACTTTTTGCACATAGAGGGTTACCACAGTTACCTTATGTTAGCTTTTTACGCAGTGAATATGAAAAATATCAGCACAATATTTTAAAACTTGTTCAAGATAAGTTAGAGTTTCCTGTATTTGTTAAGCCTGCCAATTTAGGTTCAAGTGTAGGAATCAGTAAATGTGAAGATGAAGCAGCACTCATTCGTGGTATTGAAGAGGCTTTTCAATTTGATCGTAAACTTGTAATTGAACAAGGAGTCACTGCACGTGAAGTTGAGGTGGCTGTACTTGGCAACGACTACCCTGAGACAACATGGCCCGGAGAAGTGATTAAAGATGTTGCGTTTTATGACTATAAATCAAAATATAAAGATGGCAAAGTTAAGTTGAGTATTCCGGCAGAGTTGGATGAAGAAGTACAAATGACATTACGCAATATGGCGATCGAAGCATTTAAGGCAACGGATTGTGCAGGTTTATTACGAGCGGACTTTTTTGTTACGGAAGATCAACAGATTTTTATTAATGAAACGAATGCGATGCCGGGCTTTACAGCGTACAGCATGTATCCGAAATTATGGGAAAATATGGGGGTATCTTATTCAGAGTTGATTACAAAATTAATTGAATTGGCAAAAGAACGTCATGCAGAAAAACAACTGAATAAATACCGCATCGATGACTGAGGTTGAGAACTTATGATAAATATTAGTTTAAAGCAATTGACAGACTGGATTTCGTGTGAAGTAGAAACACGTTTTTTAGATGTGATGATTCAAGGTGTTACAATTGATTCGCGTCATATCGAAGCAGGGCAACTTTTTATCCCTTTTAAAGGAGAAAACGTAGACGGTCATCGCTTTAGCGCACAGGCATTACAAGATGGTGCCGCTGCAACCTTCTTTCAAAAAGACAGTGATATTGAACCGCCAAAAGATAAACCGATCATCTGGGTAGAAGATACATTGATTGCATTACAGGAACTTGCAAAAGCGTATATCAGATATATAGATCCAACAGTTATCGCGGTGACAGGTTCTAATGGTAAAACAACAACGAAAGATATGTTAGAGAATACACTTTCAGCGAACTACAATGTCAAAAAAACACAAGGAAATTATAATAATGAGATAGGTATGCCACTCACTATTTTGCAGTTATCTCCCGAAACACAAATTTCTATTTTAGAGATGGGGATGTCGGGATTTGGTGAAATTGAATTGTTATCTCGTATTGCGCAACCGGATTTTGCTGTTATTACAAATATCGGTGAATCACATATGCAAGATTTAGGTTCTCGAGAAGGGATTGCACGTGCAAAATTTGAAATTGTATCCGGATTAAAAAAAGACGGTGTGCTGTTATATGATGGAGATGAACCTTTATTAACTGCACTTGTTGATACATTGGATACACGCAACACGATAAGTATTGGAACAGGTTTACAAAATGATATGCATTGTGAGATACACGCTCATGATGCAACTGGCATTACATTTTCTCTCAACCATAATGGAACGACACAGCGCTATCATATTCCTGTAATAGGTACACACAATATGAGAAATGCAGCTATTGCAATTTGTATTGCTGAAAAGTTAGGTGTCTGTCAACAAGTCATTCAACAACAACTTGATCAGTTAGCACTCACAGAAATGCGTATGCAACAATTTATCGCTCAAAATGGGGCAACAGTTATTAACGATGCTTACAATGCAAGCCCTACAAGTATGAGAGCAGCCATTGATACGATGACACAAATGGTGGGAAGAAAGATACTTGTATTCGGTGATGTTTTAGAGTTAGGTCCACAATCTGAACAGCTACATGCAAACGTAGGGGCATACTTAGAAAATAAACAGATTAATATGCTCTTTACATATGGAGAAGCTTCTTACGCATTATATGAAGAAGGTAAAAATCATGTGGACGAAGCACAACATTTTGTCTCTAAAACTGAACTTATTCAGAAGTTAACAGCATTATTTCAACCTGATGATATCGTATTAGTTAAGGGATCACGTGGCATGAAGTTAGAAGCAGTAGTAGAAGCACTTGTAAAATAGTATAAATGCATGATTGAAGTTAACCTTAATGTGTAAGCTGGAAGATACACATTAAGGTTTTTGTATTGAAGTTACATTTTTAGTGGGTCAATATGACTTACATATTCCCATTTATTGCGATATTAATGCTTAGGTGGTAATATGTAGAAGTTAGATTAAAATTATTTGACAGTATTATATGAGAATTTTGAAATAAAAAGGAGAATTACTTTGCAAAAATTTACAGAATTAGGTGTTTCAGAACGTACAGCTGAAACCCTTGAGTCAATGGGATTCACAGAACCAACCCCTATTCAAAAAGATAGTATCCCATATGCACTCCAAAATATTGATATATTGGGACAGGCGCAAACAGGGACAGGGAAAACAGGCGCATTTGGTATCCCATTAATTGAAAAAGTCATCGGTAAACAAGGTGTACATGCGTTGATTTTAGCACCGACACGTGAACTCGCAATGCAAGTGGCAGAGCAGTTACGTGAATTTAGCCGTGGTCAAAAAGTACAAGTTGTAACTGTTTTTGGTGGTATGCCTATTGATCGTCAAATTAAATCATTAAAACGTGGACCGCAGATTGTTGTTGGAACACCGGGACGTGTTATCGATCATTTAAATCGCCGTACGTTAAAAACACAAGATATTGAAACCTTAATATTAGATGAAGCAGATGAAATGATGAATATGGGCTTTATTGACGACATGCGTTATATTATGGATAAATTACCATCTGATAATCGTCAAACAATGTTATTTTCAGCAACGATGCCTAAAGCAATTCAAGAACTTGTACAAAACTTTATGAAGTCACCAAAGATTATTAAGACGATGAACAACGAAATTTCAGACCCGCAAATTGATGAATTTTATACCATTGTTAAAGAGTTAGAGAAGTTTGATACCTTTACTAATTTCTTGGATGTACATCAACCAGAGCTTGCAATTGTATTTGGACGTACGAAACGCCGTGTAGATGAATTAACAAGTGCATTGTTATCGAAAGGATATAAAGCTGAAGGGCTTCATGGTGATATCACACAAGCGAAGCGTTTAGAAGTATTGAAAAAATTCAAGAATGATCAGATTGATATTTTAGTAGCAACGGATGTTGCAGCACGCGGCTTAGATATTTCAGGTGTAAGTCATGTATATAATTTTGATATTCCGCAAGATACTGAAAGCTATACACATCGTATTGGTCGTACGGGGCGTGCAGGTAAGCATGGTATTGCTGTAACGTTTGTTAATCCAATTGAGATGGACTATATTCGTCAAATTGAACAAACGAACCGTCGTCAAATGCGTGCATTACGTCCACCACACCGCAAAGAAGTTTTACAAGCACGTGAAGACGAGATTAAAAACAAAGTTGAAAATTGGATGTCAGTTGATAAAGAACCGCGTGTTGAACATATAGCTAAGCAATTGCTTGAAACATATGATGCAGCTGATCTTGTGACATCATTATTGCAAGAACTTGTAGAGTCGAATGATGACGTGGAAGTACAACTGACTTTTGAAAAACCATTGGCACGTAAAAATCGTGGTCATAAAGGTGGTAATCGTAAAGGCTCAAATCATAAACGTCATAGTAAAAATAATCGCAAACAAAACTTTAATAAAAAAGGAAATTTCAAAAATAAACGTGAAGGCAAAGTGAAAAAAGGGCGTACATTTGCAGATCATCAAAAATAAAAGTTGTGTTAAAGGCTTGGACAGTATATATTGTCGAGCCTTTTTCATTTTTCACAAAGGTTGAATACAAAAGTTGGAGGAAAATGTTTATGTTATAATATACTCAAAAATAAAATAGGAGGTATAGATGATGAAAGGCGTACTCGAAAGAAGTCCAGAAACGGCTAAGCATTATTATAGGCGTTATTACGGTCTTGTATGGATAGCCATTACGCTACCGCTTATTTTAGCAATTACCCTCATATTTAAGTATGTAGGTTGGTCTTCATATTTATACATATTGATTGCGGTCATTATTCTTTTATGTATTTATTGTCTATTGAAACCCTATTTCAACTATCGTTATCATCGTTATCGCTTAACAGAAAATGTGTTAGAAGTACAAGCGCGTTTTTGGTTTCGCAAATACGAAGCTTTAAAAATAGAACGTTTACAATATGTACAATGGAAAAATGGTCCGTTAATGCGACGTCATAAATTGCAACGATTGACGCTTGTTACTGCAGGGCATGAAGTCGTATTACCGCTATTACATAAAACAGATGTTGTACGGATTGAACAATATTGTCTATCCTATTTAAAGGAGGAGGACAGCGATGTATAATCCGCAAAAGCTCCATCCTATATCATATGTTATGAGCATTTTTAGAGCGATTAAATCTAATATTGTTCCGATTTTTATTTTTGTATTATTTGTGATGAAAGACTTTGATTATCAAGATGTGAGTAACTATATTTTTCCGGGCATTTTATTTGTTTTTTTTCTTATTACATTTATAGGAGATATGATTAAAACGTACAAAACACGTTATTGGATTGAAAATGACCATTTTGTTGTGACCTCTGGATTATTTAATCTTGAACGAAAAGAGTTGAATATTTCACGTATACAATCGATGGATACATCACAAAACATGATTCATCAGATTGTAGGGGGCGTTCGTCTACAAATTCAAACGCCGAGTGACGGTATTGCGCTTGAAACTGTAACTAAAGCCCAAAGCGATAATATTCAAAAAGAGATAGAAAAAAGAAAAAGCGATATTCATAATACGGATAATGTAGGAGAAGGTCATATAAGCGCAGACAGTTTAGAGTCTGGAAGTGATACTTTAAATATACATAAAGAAGAGTTGTTGTATCGTCTTTCTACACAAAATTTATTGTTGATGGCGATGACAAGTGGGGCTATCTTTGTAACTTTTGCAACGTTAAGCCCGCTGTTAACAGCCTTATCTGAACATTTGCCGTGGAATCAACTCTATGATCAATTCGAAACACGCTTGCATGGTACATCTGTTTTTGTTGTGTCAATTGTCGCCGTGATTGTTATGATATCTTACGTTGTTGGAACGATTATTACGATGATACGTTACTTTAACTATACTTTAAACCGACAAGGCGAATATTTAACAATTCGCTATGGTTTATTTAAAGTTCAAAAAGTAACCGTACCGATTCAGCGTATTCAAGCAGTCATAGAACATAGAAGCTTTTTAAGAACATTATTCGGTTATACTGCATATGATTTTGTGATTACAAGTGATATGTCCATAGATTTGGACAATGATTTTGCTGATGGACGTGTAATGATTTTACCGTTTATTCGACGTCAAGAAGCTAGGCAACTCCTTACTGATATTGTGCCATCAATGAAATTTCATAATGTGAAATTAGGTTTACCTTGGAGAGGGTTTCATAGACGTTTTTGGGTGTTATCGCTTATTTTAATCATTATTGCGAGTGTTGTACATTACTATTATTGGCCATGGTTATGGTTTGGAGTAGCACCGATTATTATATATATGAGTCTAAATAGTATGATTGCAGTAAAAAAATCGGGATGGGCTTATAGTGAAGATGAAATGGCGATCCGACGTGTGACATACACAGGTTTTCGAACGACATATTTTAAACATGATAAGGTTTTGGGATGGGAGCGTCATGCACATCCGCTGATGACTCGGTCTGATTTAAGCCATTTTAGTTATAAATTGGCAAAGGGATCACTATATATGGATGTGGGCTTAAAATTTGTAGAACGCTGTGATGTTGATGCACTACAAGCATGGTATATAGGAGGTGGCACGTATGATGACAGATGGTAATTATAGGAGAATGGCAGAACAAGCCCCTAAAGTAATGCGTATAGTGTCACTGATTATTTCTGTTATTATAGGAATTTTAGCCGTTTTGCATTTAATTGTTAGCTTTTTTGTACCATTTCAAACCATCATGTGGTGGATAGCGGCAGGGCTTTTAGTAGTACTTATACTTTTTTTGATCATCTTTGTATGGCTTAAACCAGCCTATGCTTATCACATTTTTAGGTATAACTACTCAGAACAAGGTGTTGTTGTACGGAAAGGTTTTATTTTTGTAAAAGAACTAAAAATTCCTTTGTTCCGTATCCAAAACATTGATATTGATGAAGGATTTATTATGCGTAAGTATGGCTTAGCAACATTAACAGTTTCAACAGCAGGAGGCAATGCCCAAATCCAGCTTATTCCCAAAAAAGAAGCATTAAAGATTAAACGCATCATTCAAAAGAGAATCCTTGATGATATAGGACAACCAGAACGCAGGACAATAAGTCAAGAAGTACAGCATAGCGTGTCATCCATACCAGAAGAAAAATATGATAAAATAGAAGACACGCAATCAAACAATGAAGGTGAAAAAGTATGATATACGGAGTAGGGATAGATCTAGTTGAAATATCACGTATCCGACAACTTGTGGAGCACCAGCCTAAATTTATTGCACGTATATTAAGTGAGGGTGAAAAGCAGCAATATCATATGTTTACACATCCACAAAGACAACTTGAATTTTTAGCAGGACGTTTTGCTGTGAAAGAAGCTTTTAGCAAAGCACTAGGTACAGGGATTGGTAAGGAGATTGCGTTTAAAGAAATACATTGTGATAATGATGAAAATGGAAAACCTTATATTATATTTGAAGGGTTTATTGTACATGTATCTATTACACATACGATGCATTATGCGATGAGTCAAGTCATCATTGAACAGCAAGAAAACAAAAAATAACAAAGAAGTATAATAGATATTGAGCATGAGGAAGGTGACAAGGATTTGTCAGAAAAATATTATCGCAATACAACATTAACAGTAGATTTAGATGCTATTACTGAAAATTTTTATGCACTCACAAAATGTCATCCGAATAAAACAATGATGGCAGTTGTTAAAGCAAATTCATACGGATTAGGAAGTGTAGGTGTTGCGAACCACCTTTCAAAGTTAGGTGTAACTTTTTTCTGTGTCGCTACACTTGATGAGGCTATTGAACTACGCATGCATGGAATTAAAGAGAAAATATTAATATTATCAAGTATTCCTCCAGAGGCTATTAATAAAGCGATACAGCATCGTGTTGCTGTTGCTGTCCCTTCTAAAGAGTGGTTGGATGCTGCTATTGAGCATATTGATGAAGAAAGTACTAAGTCATTGTGGCTTCATATTAAGTTAGATACAGGTATGAACCGTCTAGGTATTAAAGATAGTGAGACGTATCAGGCGATCATTCATACCATTAATCAACACGAACAGCTTATATTTGAAGGGACTTTTTCACACTTTGCATCAGCAGATGAAGAAAATGATTCTGCACAACAGCAATATCAACGTTTTGAATCTTTGATTGAAAGTGCTGATAGACCAGCATACATTCATATTCAGAACTCTGCCGGTACATTACGTTTTGATCCAGAGATATGTAATGCTTTTCGACCAGGTATTGCATTATATGGCTATTATCCAAGCGAGTTTATTGAATCTAAAGGTACCGCACGTTTAAAACCAACTGCACGAGTAGAAACGACAGTTATGCAAGTGAAACAGTTGGAGGCAGGAGAAAAAATCGGTTATGGAGAAACATTTACAGCTTCGGAACGTATGCATATTGCTTTATTGCCTATTGGTTATGCAGATGGCTACTTGCGAGTAATGCAGGGAGCAAGTGTAAGTATCGATGGAAACCAATGTGAAGTTGTGGGTCGAATTAGCATGGATCAGACAGTGGTACGTGTCCCATCTCATATTAAACAAGGGGATCGTGTAGTTATACTAGACAATAAGGCGCATAACCCTCAATCATTAGAAGCGATTGCTATACAGCAACAAACCATTAATTATGAGGTGCTATGTAATTTGGGACGTCGTATACCACGTGTTTATAAAACGGAAAACCATGTAGATGTTTTCAATGAATTGTTAAAATAGTTATGGTGGTTTGAAATCATTTTTGTTATGATTATGAGTGATTAAAAGCGATTTTTAAAGTGTATTGAATTGATGTGGAGGGTCTTAGAATGTCAGTATTCAATCAAACAAAGTTTAAAAATTTAGAGCAGTCACTGAAGGAAGGTTATGCCCAAATGGCAGATTTGAATCTCTCCCTAGCAACAGAAGCCTATTCAGTCGAATGTGAAGCGTGCGATTGTAATGAATCACACTTATTATCAGATAAACAGGATGACTAAATGAAGCGTGGTGATGTGTTTCTAGCAGATTTGTCGCCAGTTAAGGGATCTGAGCAAGGGGGAGTAAGACCTGTCGTTATCATTCAAAATGATACTGGTAATAAATATAGTCCAACAGTTATTGTAGCAGCGATTACAGGGAGGATTAATAAAGCTAAAATTCCGACCCATGTAGAGATAGATAAAAACAAATACAAACTTGATAAAGACTCTGTTATTCTGTTAGAACAAATCAGAACGGTTGATAAAAAAAGGCTAAAAGAAAAACTTACTTTTTTATCAGACGACAAGATGAAAGAAGTGAACAATGCTTTAGGTATTAGTTTAGGTCTTCATGTTAATGCGTCAAAGTAGGTTAAACAATGTAAAGGTATCATTCAAGTCGTGTTAATATATTGCATTGTATGAGAAGAGGATATGCAATCGACTATGAACAAGTACAATATACAAGAGAGATATTAAAGCTGGGAAATATTATTGTTTCCAGCTTTTAATATGGCTTGAGTTATAGATCGTATGATTAAAATATTTAAATATATATACTAATTAACAGTGATAAAGGTCAAGATATACCATTTTCTAATTACGTGAATTTATAAAATTTAGTGATTAAAATTTTGTCTCATTTCTTCATATTGCTAGCATTGTTGAATGGTGTTATGTTTCAAGTGTGAAGTTTCTGTTACGTGTGTATCTTTGGTAATAATAAATATTCAAAGAGAATAATGAGACTAAAGCTCGAAAGAAGGAGTGCTAATATTGGCGCAATCAAAAAGAAATTATTATTTTGAATTGATCGAACGCTTTTTACAACATGAAGATAAAGAACGTGTGTTAGAACAAGCGCGTACATTTGCCAGTAACTTACCAGAAGAGAGTATTACACCAGAAGCAATCGTACATAGACATAAAACATATTTAGAACAGGGACAATACACACAACACGAGATTGCTCAGAGCTTAGATGTACTGGAAGCAGTGATTCAAAGCTTTGGCTATAATTATTCGGATTATAAACGATTAGTAGATCGTATGGAAGTGCACGATAAAGAGATGGATTTAGCAGCACGTTTACAACAAACCATGCTTAAAGCAGATATTCCCCAATTTGATAGTATTCAAATCGGTGTGATATCCGTAGCTGCACAACGTGTGAGTGGTGATTATTTCAACTTAATCGATCATAAAGATGGAACGATGAGCTTTGCAGTTGCAGATGTTATCGGCAAAGGTATACCAGCAGCATTAGCAATGAGTATGATTAAATTTGGTATGGATTCTTATGGACATTCACAATTGCCTAATGATGGATTGAAACGCCTCAATCGAGTAGTTGAAAAGAATGTTAATCAAAATATGTTTGTGACGATGTTTTATGGTTTGTATGAAGATTTGAATCATGTACTGTATTGTAGTTCCGCTGGTCATGAGCCGGGTTACATTTTTAGAGCAGCGTCAGATACTTTTGAAGAGATTACAGTTAGAGGACGTGTCTTAGGTGTAAGTCCTACTACGCGCTATCAACAGCAAGAAATAAAAATAGAACGTAATGACATGATTATTATTTTTACAGATGGGGTGACAGAAATACGAGATGAAGCAGGGAATTTTATTAACAAAGATTACTTGCTTAACTTCATTCTTAAATATAAAGACTTACATCCACAAGATATTGTACAAATGTTGTATGAAACATTGCTCCATCTACAACAAAAAAGTAAGCGTGATGATTTGACGATATTAATTATCAAACGGGTAGATTAAATACACCATAAAAGATTATAAGATGTAAAATAGGGTAAAATGGAGCGTAGAGATTAATTCTAGGAGTGTATAAACAATGAACCTTAATATAGAAACACAGGAGTACGATCAATATTACGAAATTACTGTTGCAGGAGAGCTAGATGTTGCCACAGTACCAGAGTTAGAAGCGGTACTATTACCAATTCGTCAAGAAGGAACGCATGATATTCATGTGAATCTTACAAATTTAACATATATGGATTCAACAGGTTTAGGTTTATTTGTAGGTACATTAAAAGCTTTAAATCAGCACGATAAAGCGTTGTATATTTTAGGAGTAAATGATCGTATTAAGCGTTTATTTGATATTACAGGTCTTGATGATTTAATGCATGTGAATCAAGGAACGGAGGTCGAATAACATGCCGTATGAACAAGATGTTATTGAAATGCGTTTGCCTGCTTCGCCAGAATATGTAAGTTTAATTCGATTGACATTATCTGGCGTCTTTAATCGTGCTAATGCCTCATATAATGATATTGAAGATGCTAAAATTGCGGTGAGTGAAGCGGTCACTAATGCTGTAAAACACGCATATAAAAACCAAGAAGAAAAAGGGTACATTACAGTTGTATTTGAATTGGCAGAAACATATGTTAAAGTTGTTGTTTCTGATCAAGGGGCTAGCTTTAATTATCAAGAAGCCAAACAACAATTAGGTCCTTATCAACAAAATGAAAATATTGATTTTTTACGTGAAGGCGGACTCGGTTTATTTTTGATTGAAGCATTAATGGATGAAGTAACTGTAAGCAAAGATGCTGGTGTGACGATTAGTATGATTAAGTATATAAAAAAAGAGCAGGTGCGAAACCATGACGAAAGCATCGAAACCAGTGAATAATGTTTCAGCAGAACAGATTAATGAATGGATTTTAGCACACCAAAAAAATCGAGACAAAGAAGCACAAGAACAACTTGTTAAGCATTATGAAAAACTAATAGAATCTCTTGCTTATAAATATTCAAAAGGGCAGTCCCATCACGAAGATTTAGTTCAAGTAGGAATGGTGGGGTTAATTGGCGCAATTAATCGTTTTGATTTATCATTTGATCGGAAATTTGAAGCTTTTTTAGTACCGACAGTTATCGGTGAGATAAAACGTTATTTAAGAGACAAAACTTGGAGTGTACATGTACCTAGAAGAATTAAAGAAATTGGTCCACGTATTAAGAAAGCGATAGATACGTTGACAAATGAATTGGAACGTTCTCCCTCCATAAGAGAAATTGCAGAATATTTAGAAGTGTCAGACGAAGAAGTGTTAGAAGCAATGGAAATGGGGCAGAGTTATAATGCGCTCAGTGTAGATCATTCAATCGAAGCAGATAAAGATGGCTCTACTGTAACATTGCTTGATATTATGGGGGCACAAGATGATAACTATGACTTGACTGAAAAACGTATTATTTTAGAACGTATTTTACCGATACTATCAGAGCGAGAACAAGAAATTATCCAATGCACATTTATTGAAGGACTAAGCCAAAAAGAGACAGGAGAACGTATAGGTTTAAGTCAAATGCACGTATCACGATTGCAACGAACGGCTATTAAAAAGTTGCAAGAGGCAGCGAAAGAGTAAAAACAGAAGGCTGTCGGATAGAGAGATTAAATTAAGCACAATGACTTTGCATAGCACTTTTGTTATGAAAAGTGTTGTGCTTATTTGTTAATTAGTAAAACAATGAACGTCTCGAATCATACATACTACGGAATCGATTAAAGTTTTTTAATAATTGTCATGTTAAAATGGAGTGTATATATTAAGTTGAATAACTGAATTGAAAAAAAGGAGCAGTAAGGAAAATGACAGACACACTTATTCAGTCTATACATAATGAATATCAATTTTCAGTGAAACAAATCAAATCAGTTTTAAAATTGTTAGAAGAAAAAAATACAATACCATTTATTGCACGTTATCGAAAAGAAGCAACAGGAGGATTGGATGAAGTAGCAATAAAAAAAATAAATGATCGCTATGCGTATATGGTGCATTTACAAAAGCGTAAAGAGGAAATTATACAGGCAATCGCACAACAGGGAATGTTAACAGAACAATTAAAGGCAGATATTTTAGCCCAAACTAAATTGCAACGTATTGAGGATCTTTATCGTCCGTATAAACAAAAGAAAAAAACACGCGCCACTGAAGCGAAACGTAAAGGGCTTGCATCATTAGCAACATGGATTTTAAAGCAACAATCTGACGTATCGCTTAAAGAAAAAGTGGAAGCATATATAAATGATGAAGTACAAACCTATGATGATGCGATTCAAGGCGCAAAAGATATTATTGCTGAAAAAATAGCAGATGATCCTAAATATCGTAAACAAATTTTACGTGAAGTATGGCATACGGGTCTACTTGTTACAAAACAAAAGAAAAATGGAGAAGATGAAAAAGGGATCTTCACGATGTACTATGATTATAGTGAACCGATCAAAAAAATTGCGAATCATCGTATTTTAGCAATGAATCGTGGTGAAAATGAAAAAGTTTTATCTGTGAAAATTGAAGCAGATAAAGATAAACTTTCACAGTTAGTACAACGCGTAGAAGTTAAGGGTGACGGAGCATCTTCACAAATTGTCAAAGCAGCGATTGATGATGCAATGAAGCGCTTAATTTTTCCGTCTATTGAAAGAGAGTTGCGTGGTGATTTAACAGAGAGGGCAGAAACACAGGCAATTCACGTATTTAGTGAAAACTTAAAAAACTTATTGTTACAATCTCCACTGAAAGGTAAGCAAATTTTAGGGATAGATCCAGCATTTCGTACAGGGTGTAAATTAGCTGTTGTCAATCCGTATGGTATGTTCCTGAATAAAAATGTTATATACCCACATCCACCAGCAGCCAAAGTTGAAGAAGCAAAGCGAATATTTTTAGAGATAGTAAAGGAATATGATATCGACTTGGTTGCGATAGGTAATGGTACAGCAAGTCGTGAAACAGAGCAGTTTGTAGCTGATATGATTCGACAGCATGATTTACATGTACAGTATGTCATTGTCAATGAGGCGGGTGCGTCCGTATATTCAGCGTCTGAAATTGCACGCCAAGAATTTCCGGATTTTCAAGTTGAAGAGCGAAGTGCAGTATCTATTGGACGTCGAATTCAAGACCCATTAAGTGAACTGGTCAAAATTGATCCTAAATCCATTGGCGTGGGTCAATATCAGCACGACGTGAATCAAAAAGCATTATCAGAAGCACTGAACTTTGTTGTTGAAACGGCGGTAAACCAAGTTGGAGTGGATATCAATACAGCATCAAGTACGTTACTTCAACATGTTGCAGGTTTATCAAAGCAAATTGCGAATAATATTGTGGATTATCGTGAAGAAAATGGTATATTTACGAAACATCAACAAATTAAAAAGGTGAAACGTCTAGGCGAAAAAACATTTGAACAATGTATAGGTTTTTTGCGTATTGTAGATGGTGTGGATCCACTTGACAATACAGCAATTCATCCTGAAAGTTATCAAGCAACATATGAATTGTTAAAGGCGGTTGGATTAACACGTCAAGACATTGGGACTACACAAGCTAAACAAGTACTCGCAAAACTGAATTTGCAGACATATGCAGAGCAATTAAATGTTGGCGTTCCTACATTGGAAGATATTATTAAATCTTTAATCGCACCGAACCGTGATCCGAGAGAAGACTATGAAACACCTCAACTGAAATCAGATATTTTATCTATCACAGATTTGACTAAAGGAATGAAGTTGAGTGGAACGGTGAGAAATGTTGTGGATTTTGGTGCGTTTGTTGATATTGGTGTCAAACAAGACGGTTTGGTACATATATCCAAAATATCTAAACAGTTTGTAAAACATCCAATGGATAAGGTAAATGTAGGAGATATTGTAGATGTATGGATTGAAAGTGTAGATAGTGAAAAAGAAAAAGTATCTTTGACAATGATCGATCCATATCAATCATAAATCTATGAAAGCTAAATGAACTGGGAAAAGGGACAGAGTATAGGTATTACGATGTCCCATCTCAGTAATGCTTTTTCATTGTTAAAGAATTACAGATAAGCTTTGAAAAAATAGATGTAAAAAGTGTAATAAAAGAGAGTGTTTAATACAGTCCCTAAAATGTACGCTAAAACATTTTATAAAAGTGATGATTTCTAGTTGACATTTTGACCGAGCACTTTTATAATAGCAAAAGTCGCTAATAAAAACAGAAGCGACGAAATAATTTGTTGACATATGAAAAGCAACATGATATATTTAGATACGTTGTTGAAATGAATGTTAATAACTGATTACAAAAATTAAATTAATGTTAAAAAATTGTTGACAACAAATAAACGTTTCGATATAATAAATCTCGTTCTAATAAAGTGAGTTGTCTCGAAATTACCGAGCGGTCGTGGCGGAATGGCAGACGCGCTAGGTTGAGGGCCTAGTGGGAGAGATCCCGTGGAGGTTCAAGTCCTCTCGGCCGCATCAACTTTTTGAAACGTTTAATATTATATAAAATAATAAATAATGCGGGTGTAGTTTAATGGCAAAACCTCAGCCTTCCAAGCTGATGTTGTGGGTTCGATTCCCATCACCCGCTCCATAATTAATACAAAATGAACATTGAAAACTGAATGACAATATGTCAACGTTAATTCCGATAAATTGAGTACTAACGATAGTACTTTCGAGAGTGATTGACTTAAACAATCAAACGAGCTATATCAAGCTTACTTCTTTTATGGAGAGTTTGATCCTGGCTCAGGATGAACGCTGGCGGCGTGCCTAATACATGCAAGTCGAGCGAACAGATGAGGTGCTTGCACCTCTGACGTTAGCGGCGGACGGGTGAGTAACACGTGGGTAACCTACCTATAAGACTGGAATAACTCCGGGAAACCGGGGCTAATGCCGGATAACATGTTGAACCGCATGGTTCAACAGTGAAAGACGGTCTTGCTGTCACTTATAGATGGACCCGCGCCGTATTAGCTAGTTGGTGAGGTAACGGCTCACCAAGGCGACGATACGTAGCCGACCTGAGAGGGTGATCGGCCACACTGGAACTGAGACACGGTCCAGACTCCTACGGGAGGCAGCAGTAGGGAATCTTCCGCAATGGGCGAAAGCCTGACGGAGCAACGCCGCGTGAGTGATGAAGGTCTTCGGATCGTAAAGCTCTGTTATTAGGGAAGAACAAACGTGTAAGTAACTGTGCACGTCTTGACGGTACCTAATCAGAAAGCCACGGCTAACTACGTGCCAGCAGCCGCGGTAATACGTAGGTGGCAAGCGTTATCCGGAATTATTGGGCGTAAAGCGCGCGTAGGCGGTTTTTTAAGTCTGATGTGAAAGCCCACGGCTCAACCGTGGAGGGTCATTGGAAACTGGAAAACTTGAGTGCAGAAGAGGAAAGTGGAATTCCATGTGTAGCGGTGAAATGCGCAGAGATATGGAGGAACACCAGTGGCGAAGGCGGCTTTCTGGTCTGCAACTGACGCTGATGTGCGAAAGCGTGGGGATCAAACAGGATTAGATACCCTGGTAGTCCACGCCGTAAACGATGAGTGCTAAGTGTTAGGGGGTTTCCGCCCCTTAGTGCTGCAGCTAACGCATTAAGCACTCCGCCTGGGGAGTACGGTCGCAAGACTGAAACTCAAAGGAATTGACGGGGACCCGCACAAGCGGTGGAGCATGTGGTTTAATTCGAAGCAACGCGAAGAACCTTACCAAATCTTGACATCCTTTGACCGCACTAGAGATAGTGTTTTCCTCTTCGGAGGACAAAGTGACAGGTGGTGCATGGTTGTCGTCAGCTCGTGTCGTGAGATGTTGGGTTAAGTCCCGCAACGAGCGCAACCCTTAAGCTTAGTTGCCATCATTAAGTTGGGCACTCTAAGTTGACTGCCGGTGACAAACCGGAGGAAGGTGGGGATGACGTCAAATCATCATGCCCCTTATGATTTGGGCTACACACGTGCTACAATGGACATTACAAAGGGCAGCGAAACCGCGAGGTCAAGCAAATCCCATAAAGATGTTCTCAGTTCGGATTGTAGTCTGCAACTCGACTACATGAAGCTGGAATCGCTAGTAATCGTAGATCAGCATGCTACGGTGAATACGTTCCCGGGTCTTGTACACACCGCCCGTCACACCACGAGAGTTTGTAACACCCGAAGCCGGTGGAGTAACCTTTTGGAGCTAGCCGTCGAAGGTGGGACAAATGATTGGGGTGAAGTCGTAACAAGGTAGCCGTATCGGAAGGTGCGGCTGGATCACCTCCTTTCTAAGGATATATACGGAACATCATCTCAGATGATGATAGCGGATTAACGTGACATATTGTATTCAGTTTTGAATGCTCATATTTGAGGATTCAATATTGTACATTGAAAACTAGATAAGTAAGTATAAATGATTTTACCAAGCAAAACCGAGTGAATAGCGAAAGCTTGAAACTAAATGATCGCTAGTCGTCAATAGACGACTCACATAATTAATAACTGGTGATTGACAAGTCGTTAGACTTGGCAATATCACAATAAGATTAAGTTATTAAGGGCGCACGGTGAATACCTTGGCACTAGAAGCCGATGAAGGACGTTACTAACGACGATATGCTTTGGGGAGCTGTAAGTAAGCTTTGATCCAGAGATTTCCGAATGGGGGAACCCAGCACGAGTTATGTCGTGTTATCCACATGTGAATACATAGCATGTGAGAAGGTAGACCCGGAGAACTGAAACATCTTAGTACCCGGAGGAAGAGAAAGAAAAATCGATTCCCTGAGTAGCGGCGAGCGAAACGGGAAAAGCCCAAACCAACAAGCTTGCTTGTTGGGGTTGTAGGACACTCTATACGGAGTTACAAATGGCTATGTTAGACGAATAACCTGGAAAGGTTAATCAAAGAAGGTAATAATCCTGTAGTCGAAAACATAGACACTCTTGAGTGGATCCTGAGTACGACGGAGCACGTGAAATTCCGTCGGAATCTGGGAGGACCATCTCCTAAGGCTAAATACTCTCTAGTGACCGATAGTGAACCAGTACCGTGAGGGAAAGGTGAAAAGTACCCCGGAAGGGGAGTGAAAGAGAACTTGAAACCGTGTGCTTACAAGTAGTCAGAGCCCGTTAATGGGTGATGGCGTGCCTTTTGTAGAATGAACCGGCGAGTTACGATCTGATGCAAGGTTAAGCAGAAAATGTGGAGCCGCAGCGAAAGCGAGTCTGAATAGGGCGAATGAGTATTTGGTCGTAGACCCGAAACCAGGTGATCTACCCTTGGTCAGGTTGAAGTTCAGGTAACACTGAATGGAGGACCGAACCGACTTACGTTGAAAAGTGAGCGGATGAACTGAGGGTAGCGGAGAAATTCCAATCGAACTTGGAGATAGCTGGTTCTCTCCGAAATAGCTTTAGGGCTAGCCTCAAGTGATGATTATTGGAGGTAGAGCACTGTTTGGACGAGGGGCCCCTCTCGGGTTACCGAATTCAGACAAACTCCGAATGCCAAATAATTTAACTTGGGAGTCAGAATGTGGGTGATAAGGTCCATATTCGAAAGGGAAACAGCCCAGACCACCAGCTAAGGTCCCAAAATATATGTTAAGTGGAAAAGGATGTGGCGTTGCCCAGACAACTAGGATGTTGGCTTAGAAGCAGCCATCATTTAAAGAGTGCGTAATAGCTCACTAGTCGAGTGACACTGCGCCGAAAATGTACCGGGGCTAAACATATTACCGAAGCTGTGGATTGTCCTTTGGACAATGGTAGGAGAGCGTTCTAAGGGCGTTGAAGCATGATCGCAAGGACATGTGGAGCGCTTAGAAGTGAGAATGCCGGTGTGAGTAGCGAAAGACGGGTGAGAATCCCGTCCACCGATTGACTAAGGTTTCCAGAGGAAGGCTCGTCCGCTCTGGGTTAGTCGGGTCCTAAGCTGAGGCCGACAGGCGTAGGCGATGGATAACAGGTTGATATTCCTGTACCACCTAATTTCGTTTTAAGCGATGGGGGGACGCAGTAGGATAGGCGAAGCGTGCTGTTGGAGTGCACGTCCAAGCAGTGAGGTTGAGTGTTAGGCAAATCCGGCACTCATAAAGACTGAGCTGTGATGGGGAGAGAAAACACGTTTTCTCGAGTCGTTGATTTCACACTGCCGAGAAAAGCCTCTAGCTAGAAAGTAGGTGCCCGTACCGCAAACCGACACAGGTAGTCAAGATGAGAATTCTAAGGTGAGCGAGCGAACTCTCGTTAAGGAACTCGGCAAAATGACCCCGTAACTTCGGGAGAAGGGGTGCTCTTTAGGGTTCACGCTCTGAAGAGCCGCAGTGAATAGGCCCAAGCGACTGTTTATCAAAAACACAGGTCTCTGCTAAACCGTAAGGTGACGTATAGGGGCTGACGCCTGCCCGGTGCTGGAAGGTTAAGAGGAGTGGTTAGCTTCTGCGAAGCTACGAATCGAAGCCCCAGTAAACGGCGGCCGTAACTATAACGGTCCTAAGGTAGCGAAATTCCTTGTCGGGTAAGTTCCGACCCGCACGAAAGGCGTAACGATTTGGGCACTGTCTCAACGAGAGACTCGGTGAAATCATAGTACCGGTGAAGATGCCGGTTACCCGCGACAGGACGGAAAGACCCCGTGGAGCTTTACTGTAGCCTGATATTGAAATTCGGTACAGTTTGTACAGGATAGGTAGGAGCCTTAGAAGCGTGAGCGCTAGCTTACGTGGAGGCATTGGTGGGATACTACCCTAATTGTATTGGATTTCTAACCCGCAGCACTTATCGTGCTGGGAGACAGTGTCAGGCGGGCAGTTTGACTGGGGCGGTCGCCTCCTAAAGTGTAACGGAGGCGCTCAAAGGTTCCCTCAGAATGGTTGGAAATCATTCATAGAGTGTAAAGGCATAAGGGAGCTTGACTGCGAGACCTACAAGTCGAGCAGGGTCGAAAGACGGACTTAGTGATCCGGTGGTTCCGCATGGAAGGGCCATCGCTCAACGGATAAAAGCTACCCCGGGGATAACAGGCTTATCTCCCCCAAGAGTTCACATCGACGGGGAGGTTTGGCACCTCGATGTCGGCTCATCGCATCCTGGGGCTGTAGTCGGTCCCAAGGGTTGGGCTGTTCGCCCATTAAAGCGGTACGCGAGCTGGGTTCAGAACGTCGTGAGACAGTTCGGTCCCTATCCGTCGTGGGCGTAGGAAATTTGAGAGGCGCTGTCCTTAGTACGAGAGGACCGGGATGGACATACCTCTGGTGTACCAGTTGTCGCGCCAGCGGCATAGCTGGGTAGCTATGTATGGACGGGATAAGTGCTGAAAGCATCTAAGCATGAAGCCCCCCTCGAGATGAGATTTCCCAACTTCGGTTATAAGATCCCTCAAAGATGATGAGGTCAATAGGTTCGAGGTGGAAGCGTAGTGATACGTGGAGCTGACGAATACTAATCGATCGAAGACTTAATCAATTTTTATTCTTTCGGTTTCTCTTGTGAAACTTTTATACTTACAATCTAGTTTTGAATGTATAACATTCTTTTATCTGGTGCCTATGGCAAAGAGGTCACACCTGTTCCCATGCCGAACACAGTAGTTAAGCTCTTTAGCGCCGATGGTAGTCGGACTTACGTTCCGCAAGAGTAGGACGGTGCCAGGTTTTATTTTGAGGGAGGTCATTGTGACCTCTCTTTTTTTGATTCTTCACCTTTCGTGGTGGGATGGCATATGCTGTCTCACTTTTTTTAGTATACAAAAAGCGCATTGTCTCTATACTTTCAAGTGCCTTAAGCCCAAATTAAAGGTATCAATAATTAAATAAAACGTATGTTGTATTGGCGATCAAAATATTGATAACTTCAAAGCACGAATAATATCGTAATAGCTAGTACAAGTTATAGAAAAAGGTTAAAGTAAATAACCGGACGACTTTCAGATTAAAAATTAAAAGTCGTCCGGTTATTTTAAATTAACAAGGAATATAACATTTTATTTTTGTTGATATAAATATTTTTAGGATCAAAGGCATCGACATTGGCAAGAAGTTGTTTAAGATCTTGATGATTTTGGAGCTGAATCCCAATAATGACTGTTCCTGTATTTTGCGACGCTTTTTTCAAGTATTCAAATTTAGTAATATCATCATAAGGACCCAGTACATCATTAACAAATTGTCGCAATGCTCCTGGACGTTGTGGAAAATTTAAGATAAAGTAATGTTTCATCTCTTCAAAGAGTAGAGAACGCTCTTCAATTTCTTTCATACGATTAATATCGTTATTGCCACCACTAATGATACAAACTACATTTTTCCCTTGAATTTCGTCTTTATACTGTTCTAAGGCACTAACACTTAATGCGCCTGCAGGTTCTGCAACAATGGCTTGTTTTGAGTACATATCTAAGATAGTTGAACAAACAGCACCTTCATCTACTTGTACATAATGGTGGAGGTGTTTTCGACATATATTAAATGTAATATCACCCACTCTGGCAACAGATGCACCGTCGACAAATTTATCGATATTCGGCAATGTAACGACTTGCTGTTGTTGAACAGCAGCGTACATACTACTAGCACCTAATGGTTCGACACCTATCAATTTTGTATGCGGTGAATACTCTGCAAAATAAGTGGCGACACCTGACATTAAACCGCCACCGCCAATAGCACCAAATAGATAGTCGAAAGAAAGTTGCGCTTGCTCAGCTGATTGTAAAATTTCTTTTGCTAGCGTACCTTGACCTGCAATTGTATGTACATTATTAAATGGATCAATGAATGTCATATGATGCTTATCTGTATATTGAAGTGCTTCTTGTAGGCAATCATCAAATGTATCGCCTACAAGTTTGATTTCAACATTAGTATCACCAAAAAATTGAACCTGATTGATTTTTTGACTTGGTGTGGTGACTGGCATAAAAATAACGGCTTTTAAATTTAATTTTCGAGCAGTAAAAGCAACACCTTGTGCATGGTTACCCGCACTTGCACATGTAATTCCTTTAGATTGTTGCTCTGGAGGTAAAACAGAGATTGCATGATAAGCACCACGGAGTTTAAAAGAGCGCACCCACTGCAAATCTTCTCGTTTTAAGTAGACGTTACAATTGTATTTTAATGATAAATAGTGATCCTTTTCTAATGGTGTTTGTTTAACGGTTTGTTGAATTCGTAAAAAGGCTTCATCTACATCTTTTGCATGAACAGTTTGTGTTTGAACAGTCATCTTGTTCACTCCTTATTTGTTGTTTTGTTTTTCGTATGCTGTAATCTTTGATTCGTATTGCAAGGTTAATGCAATGTCGTCTAAGCCATTTATGAGTTTATGCTTCCATGTCTCATCAATATGAAATGGAAAAGTATGTGTTGATGTTTGAATTTGTTGCTCAGGTAAATGAATTGTAATTTCTGTTTGTGTTGCCAAATGTTCACGTATTTTTCGATCTAGTTGGATAGGAAGTAAAGCATTTTTTGTACAATTCATATAAAAAATATCACTAAAGCTTCCAGCTATAATCACTTGGAAGCCATAATCTTTAAGAGCCCATGCAGCGTGTTCACGACTTGAACCACAACCAAAGTTTTCACCTGTTACTAAAATGGAAGCACCTTGAGCAGAAGGATGGTTTAGAGGAAAGTCTGGATTATCTGTACCATCTTCTAAGTAACGCCATTCGTCGAATAAAAACGGACCAAACCCCAGTTTTGAAATACGTTTGAGGTGCACTTTGGGAATGATTTGGTCTGTATCAATATTGTCATGAAATAATGAAACGACTTTACCTGTGAAATGTGTAATCGGTTTAATCTCCATTATGTATTTACCACCTTTCTTACATCGACAAAATGTCCATGTATTGCTGCTGCCGCCGCCATTGCAGGAGAGACAAGATGTGTTCTGGCCCCTTTCCCTTGTCGACCTTCAAAGTTGCGATTGCTCGTTGAAGCACAATGAACACCTGCTGGCACTTGATCTGGATTCATACCGAGACACATACTACAACCGGGTTCACGCCATTCAAAACCCGCTTCTTTAAAAATTTGATCTAGACCGAGTTTTTCTGCTTGTTTTTTGACTTGTCGAGATCCTGGTACTACGATTGCAGTAATATTAGGATGAACATGTCGTCCTTTGACAAATTGACTCGCTTCAATCAAGTCGGAGATGCGCGCATTGGTACATGAACCGATAAAAACATAGCCTAATGGAATATCAGACGCAGTTTGTCCAGGCTGTAATCCCATATAGTCATAAGCACGGGCATCATTTGTATTATGGATACTTGGAAATGGACTACTGTAATTCACACCCATCTCTGGACTTGTTCCCCATGTAACTTGAGGTTCTAAATGTGTTACATCTAATGTAATAACTTTGTCAAACTGAGCATCAGTGTCACTATATAGTGCTTGCCATGCCATTTTTTTATTAGCAATATGATGGGCATAGCGTCGACCTTCGAGATATTGATATGTTGTGTCATCAGGTTGTATCAAACCATACTTTGCTCCAGCCTCAATCGCCATATTACATATTGTCATACGTCCTTCCATAGAAAGGGATTGTATCGTATCACCTGCAAACTCAATAGCATAACCTGTTCCAAAGTCAACGCCGTACTGATTGATAAGGTGTAAAATAATATCTTTAGCGTAGACACCATAAGGGAGCTTTCCAGAAACAACAACTTTTAAATTTTTAGGTTTTGTTTGCCAAAGTGTTTGTGTTGCAAAAACATGTTCCACTTCACTTGTCCCAATACCAAAAGCGATTGCACCAAAAGCACCATGAGTGGCAGTATGTGAGTCACCACAAACAACAGTTTTACCGGGTTGCGTTAATCCCATTTCAGGACCCACCATATGTACAATACCTTGTTCATCCGAACCCATATCAAACAGTGTGACATCAAATGCCTTGCAGTTTTGTTGTAGTGCTTCGATCTGTTTATTTGCAATATCATCTCGAATATTAAATATATCAATAGTCGGTACGTTGTGATCCAATGTTCCGAATGTTAAGTCAGGTCTTCGCAGCTTTCTATTTTGGAGTCGTAAACCTTCAAAGGCTTGAGGTGAAGTGACTTCATGAATAAGATGTAAATCAATATATAATAATTGAGGTTCGCCAGGTTGACCTGTAATTGTATGTTGGTTCCAAATTTTATCAAATAGTGTTTGTCCCATGATTTATACCTCCTTAATACGAGCTGCAATAGTATCAAAAATGGTAGATGTTGTTGCATGTCCACCTAGGTCAGCTGTTGTTATATGTTCAGCAATAAGTGTATCAATCGTTTGTTCAAGCCAAGTCGCCATATCGTTACGTTTTGCAGAATTGCGTAAGCACATCGCAAGTGAAAGTAACATGCCAAATGGATTAGCACAATTTTGACCAGCGATATCAGGTGCGGAGCCATGAATAGGTTCATAGAGTGCGGGTCCTGAATCTCCAAAACTTGAGGAAGGGGATAAACCTAAAGAACCCGGTAGCATAGACGCTTCGTCACTTAAAATATCACCAAATAAATTTTCGGTAATGATGACATCAAAGTCAGTTGGACGTTTAAGTAAGTGCATACTACATGCATCAACAAGCAAGTGTTCGACCTTAACATCTGGATAATGTTGTGCAATCTTATTCACTGTATGACGCCAAAGTTTACTAGAAGCTAATACATTTTCTTTATCTACGGATGTGAGCTTGTGACGGCGCTGTTGTGCAAGTTGAAAACCAACGTGCGCAAGGCGTTCAATTTCTTCGACTGTATACGTCAATGAGTCTAGAGCTTTCATGTCATCCCAATGACGTGGCGCTCCAAAATAAATACCTCCTGTTAGTTCGCGGACAATAATAAAATCTGTTTGTGCAACAATTTCTGGTTTAAGTGGTGATAAATTAACGGTATAAGGGCTGACACGTGTCGGTCGAATATTAGCGAATAGTTTGAGTGCTTGACGTAACTGGAGTAAACCTTGTTCGGGACGGTTTTGTGGGTCTTGCCACTGAGGACCGCCAATAGCTGCGAGTAATATTGCATCGGCATTTTGACAGGCTGTTAATGTTTCATTAGGAAGGGGTGTCCCATAGGTATCAATGGCACATCCTCCCATCATATGAATATCTATATCGTAAGAGAAGTCGAACTTTTCAGATAATAATTCGAGTATATAGAGTGTTCCTGTCATAATTTCTGGACCGATGCCATCACCGGGAAGTGCAACAATACGAAAGGTCATGATAATGCACCTTCTTCATTTTGTTGTTGTGATACGAATTGAGAAGCTGCTTCAACATAGGCTTTACATGAAGCGTATAAAATATCATGATCAAATCCAACACCCGTAACGCGTTGGTGATCTAGTTGTAATGAAACATGGACTTCTGCTTGAGCATCTCGTCCTTCTGTAACAGCATCAATACGATAGTCGATTAATTCAGGTTGACAATCCAGAATACGATCAATAGCGTTGTAGATGGCTAAAATAGAACCAGTGCCAATACTACTATCTTGGTAAATATGACCCTCTTTATCTTCAAGTACGACAACAGCACTTTGAAGTCCGTTGGAAACAAATTGTAATTGCAATGAAACAAGATGATAGGTGGATTGTTTTTCGTGTGTAGTACCTTGAATCAATGCATGAATATCTTTATCTGTGATATGTTTTTTCTTATCAGCAATATCTTTGAAAGCTTTAAACAATACTTTTTGCTCGTCGGCTTCTATTGAATAACCAAGTTGTGTAAGTTTCTCTTGGAATGCATGTTTTCCAGATAGTTTACCAAGAGGGAGTTCTGTGCTATGTATGCCGACGAGTTGAGGGGTCATAATTTCGTATGTTTCAGGATTTTTTAAGAAACCATCTTGATGAATACCTGATTCGTGACTGAAAGCATTTTTGCCAACAATCGCTTTATTACGAGGGACACGAATACCTGCATAACGTGCGACTAAATCTGATGTATATTTAGTTCTATTAAGTTTAATGTTAGTTTGTATTTGATAATGATCTTGACGGACATATAGACCAAGTGCGACTTCTTCCAATGCAGTGTTACCAGCACGTTCTCCGATACCATTGACCGTACCTTCAATACGTGTTGCACCATTTTCAATAGCTGCCATGCTATTAGCAACAGCAAGACCCAGATCATCATGACAATGCGCACTATATGTGATTGGCTCTGTTGATTGCACTTTATCGAGGAGTGTTTTGAAAATTTTGCCATATTCACTTGGATAAGTATAACCTACTGTATCAGGAATATTAATAACAGTTGCTCCAGCATTTACAGCAGTTTGAACACTTTGAACGAGAAAAGGTAAAGGCGTACGTGTCGCATCTTCTGGTGAAAATTGTACAACATCAAAACGTGCTTTGGCATAACGTACATGTTTATCTATGGCATCTAATACCTGTTCTTCTGTCATATTAAGTTTTGAAGATAAATGGATAGGACTTGTAGCAATAAAAACATGAATAGAAGGTGAAACAGCATCTTTTGTTGCTTCATATACTGCATCAATATCAGATGTTAAGCACCGTGCAAGTCCTGTTACTGTTGAATGTTTTAAATGTTGTGAAATGGCTTGAACAGAGGCAAAACTTCCTTCACTAGATGCCGGAAATCCAGCTTCTATCACATCCACACCCCATTCCTCCAAAGTCATAGCAATTTTTAAGCGTTCGTCAAAAGAAAAGCTGACCCCCGGTGTTTGTTCACCATCTCGTAGTGTAGTATCAAAAATTTGAATATGGCTAGACATTGTTAACAACCCCTTTAAATAAAATATTAATTGAAGATATTAAATGACAGAGACATCAATGTGACTAGGGCTGAAAATTTGAAATAAATATACTTTCAACCCAGTCGTTTCATACTGATCTTCTCAGTGAATTGATGTACGTTATTACTGTTGATGTCTTACTATTTTTGAATGCTTTTAGATTTAATAAATGGCATCATTTCACGTAGCTGTTTACCAACTTCTGTAATTTGATGACCTTCTTGTGCTGCACGCATATCTTTAAAATCTTTAAACCCATTTTGATTGTCTTTGATGAAGCGATCGCTAAATTGACCATTTTGAATATCTGATAACACAGCTCTCATATTGTTTTTGGTTTCATCAGTAATCACACGAGGACCAGATACATAGTCACCAAATTCTGCTGTATTTGAGATGGAGTAGCGCATATTTTCTAAGCCACCTTCATACATTAAGTCAACGATTAACTTCATTTCATGTAAAACTTCAAAATAAGCAATTTCTGGTTGGTAGCCAGCTTCTGTTAAAACTTCAAACCCACTTTGAATGAGGCGTGTGACCCCACCACATAATACAGCTTGTTCACCAAATAAATCTGTTTCTGTTTCTTCTTTATAAGAGGTTTCAAGTACACCAGCACGTGTAGCTCCGATACCTTTTGCATAGCTTAATGCGAGATCTCTCGCTTCACCAGTTGCGTCTTGTTCAACGGCGAAGAGTGCAGGAACGGCAGATCCTTCTACAAATGTACGTCTTACAAGATGCCCTGGTCCTTTAGGTGCTACTAAGAATACATCGACATCACTAGGAGGTTGAATAACGTTAAAGTGAATATTAAAACCATGTGCAAAGGCTAGGGCATTACCAGCTTCTAAGTTTGGTGCGATATCGTTGCGATAAACGTCACCTTGAATTTCGTCAGGTAAAAGCACCATTACAACGTCAGCTTGTTTAACTGCTTCGTTAACGGGATAAACCTCAAAGCCATCTTCTTTAGCTTGGTCAAATGAACGACCGGGACGAATACCGACGATAACATCATAACCGTTATCTTTTAAGTTTTGTGCGTGTGCGTGTCCTTGTGAACCGTATCCTACAATTGCTACTTTTTTTCCTTGTAATGCGTCATGTTCTACTGAATTGTCATAATATACTTTTGTCATAATTAAAAGCCTCCATTTAATTGAATAATTATTTTGTTAGGAAATGCTGGCTGAACCTGTACGAGATACTTGTTCAATACCAAATGATGATAGGTTGTCAATCAGTGTATCTAAGGTGTCTTGGGGACCACATGCTTGTAAATAATAATATGCATTGTCTTCCTTTAATAGAGACACTAGCGCATCATAAGGTTGTAAAGCTTGGTTTAATGATTCGAGGGTGTCAGTTTTTTTTACTTTAATGAGTAATAAAGCCCTGTTAAAAATATTTGTATCTGTTACATCTTCGACAGTGAGTGTATTCACTTGTTTTTTTAATTGTTGAATAATGGTATTAACAGATTGGTTATCAGAGACTTCAGCTACAAATGTAATATCGGAAATACCGGGTTCTAATGTTTGTGTCACCGTTAAATTAATGATATTAAATTGACGTCTAACAAATGTACTTGTTAGCCTGTTTAATGTTCCAGCTTTGTCGAATACCGTTAGCTTAAAAGTACGTTTCATTGTAAGCCCTCCATTTCGTGATTTGCTTTACCACTTGGTACCATTGGTAGTACAGCTTCAACAGGGGAGATACGAATATCAATCAATGCAGGACCATCGTAGTTGAATGCTGCTGTAAGTTGTGTTTCTAAATCATTTGCATGGTCTATTAAAAAGCCTTTAACCCCGTATGATTCAGCCATTTTTAGAAAATCAGGCTGTCCATTAAAAACAGAATGTGAGAAACGTTGATCAAAAAACTTATCTTGCCATTGTTTAACCATGCCCAGTGTACCGTTATTAATTAGGACAATTTTAACGTCGAGTTTATATTCATTGAGCAGTGCCATTTCTTGATTGGTCATTTGGAAACCACCGTCACCGACAAAAGCAACTACTGTGGCATCTGGTTGCGCAAACTTTGCACCAATTGCAGCAGGAATACCAAATCCCATCGTACCGAGTCCACCACTTGTAATCAGTTGACCATGTGTTTTAAATGGATAGAATTGTGCGACCCACATTTGATGTTGACCTACATCTGTTGCAACAAGCGCATCACCATGAGTTAAATGTCCAATGTATTCAATAGCCTGTTGTGGCTTACTGTACAGTGGATTGTCAGTAGGCTGGTAGCTGAGTGGATGTTGGGTACGATATTGTTCTACTTCATTTAACCAAGGTTCATGATGAGTAGAATGTGTTTCGAGTAATAAGAGCTGTTCTAGCACTTCCTTTACATCTGCAACAATGCCTAGATCAGTGTTAATGACTTTATTGATTTCAGAAGGATCAATATCGATATGAACAATTGTTGCATGAGGTGCAAATGCGTCTGGTTTACTCGCGAGACGATCATCGAACCTTGAACCGAAGTTAATTAATAAATCACACTCTGTTAATGCCATATTACTTGCATATGAACCATGCATGCCTCCCATACCGAGAAAAAGTGGATGGTCATGAGGAACGGCACCTAGCCCATGTAATGTTGTAACGACAGGTATTTGATAGCGCTCTATCCATGTTACGAGTTCACTGTTGGCACGAGCAAAATTGATACCAGCACCTGCAAGAACAAGCGGTTTTTTTGCGTTTGCTAAATAATGGTGTAGTGTTTTTATTTCATCAACATGTGGCGTAGTGTTGACTTGATAGCCGGGTGTGTAAACAGTCGTGTCATGTACTGCGTCTGTTGATAAAACACCCATATCTTTTGGGAAGTCAATAACCACAGGTCCTTTACGACCAGAATTCGCAACATGAAATGCTTCTTTTACTACTTTTGGGATATCTTTGACGTTACGAATCTGATAATTATGCTTTGTAATCGGTGTTGTCATTGATAAAATATCGGCTTCTTGGAAGGCGTCTTTACCAATACCTGCTGAAGCAACTTGTCCTGTAATAATAACAAGAGGGAGAGAATCGCTATATGCATCAGCAATACCGGTGATAGCGTTTGTTGCTCCGGGACCACTTGTTACGATAACGACACCTGTTTTACCACTTACACGGGCATAACCTTCAGCGGCATGTGTTGCCCCCTGTTCGTGTCTGTATAAAATATGCTTTGGACCGTTATCATCATAGAGTGTGTCATAGAGGGGAAGGACAGCACCGCCGGGATATCCAAAAATATAGTCAACTTGCGCTTCGATTAATGCATCGAGCAATAATTGTGATCCAGATTTTAAAGTTTGTTCTGTATAAGTTGTATCATGACTTGCTGTATCCAATACTTTTTCTTGTTTTACCATAATAGCTACCTCCAATGTTATAGTAATGCATCGGGTACTTTCATAACGCCACCCGTATTTGCGCTTGTAACAAGTGCTGTGTAGCGTGCTAAGTAACCTGTTTTAACTTTTGCCTTGAAAGGTCTTTGATTGGCTTTACGTGCATGGAGTGTTTCATCATCTACATGTAGTTCTAATGTACGATTGGTGAGATCAATGGTAATATCATCTCCGTTTTCAATTAAGCCGATTGGACCTCCTGAAGCTGCTTCAGGAGAAATATGTCCAACTGCGATGCCGCGTGTTGCCCCTGAGAAGCGGCCATCTGTAATAAGTGCTACGTCTTTACCTAAGCCACGTCCAACGATTGAAGAAGTGGGAGCTAACATTTCTGGCATTCCAGGACCGCCTTTAGGTCCTTCATAGCGGATAACCACGACATGTCCTGCTTTGACAGTATGATCGTCAATAGCTGCAACCGCTTCATCATGACTATCAAAACAAATGGCTTTACCTTTAAAAGTCTTAATCGAAGGATCGACACCTCCTACTTTGATCACTGCCCCGTTAGGCGCGATATTGCCATATAAGATTGAAAGTCCGCCTTCTTTGTCATAAGGGTGATCGAGTTTACGAATGACTTGATCATTTATGATTTCTTTACCTTCATTGTTTTCACGTAAAGACTGTCCCGTTACAGTAATACGATCAGGGTGTAAGACGCCTTCTTTTTTCATCAATTCATTAATAATGGCAGGGACACCACCTGCTAAATGCACATCTTCCATGGAATAAGAGGAACTCGGTGCAATTTTAGATAAGTAAGGTGTTTTCTTAGCGATATCGTTAATACGTGATAAGTCATAATCGATTCCTGCTTCTTGTGCAATAGCTAATGTATGTAAAACGGTATTTGTTGAACCACCCATTGCCATATCGAGTGCAAAGGCATCATCAATGGCTTCTTTCGTAACTATATCTCGTGGTTTAATATCATGTTTAACATTGTAAACGAGTTGTTTTGCAGCTTGTTTAATCATTTCACGTCGTTGTTCACTAATAGCTAGAGCTGTTCCATTATAAGGTAGAGCTAGGCCCAGTACTTCCATGAGGCAGTTCATAGAGTTAGCTGTAAACATACCTGAGCAGGAACCACAAGTTGGACAGGCATTTTGTTCCATTTCTAAAAAGGTCTCTTTTGTCATTTTACCTTCTTTAAATGCACCAACCGCTTCAAACATAGAGGAGAGGGTAAGTGCTTTACCTTGAGAAGATAATCCTGCTTTCATCGGACCACCTGAACAAAAGATAGCAGGTACATTAGTGCGCATTGCTGCGAGCATCATACCGGGCGTGATTTTATCACAGTTTGGGATATAGAAGACACCGTCAAACCAATGTGCATTAATGACAGTTTCAGCTGCGTCTGCAATAATCTCACGGCTTGGGAGTGAGTAACGCATACCGATATGTCCCATTGCGATACCGTCATCGACGCCAATAGTATTGAACTCAAAGGGTACGCCTCCTGCTTCGCGAATAGCTTCTTTCGCGATATCACCGAGTTCGCGTAGGTGGACATGTCCTGGAACGATATCGATATATGAATTGCAAATCGCGATAAAAGGTTTATTCATATCCGTGGGCGATTTAATTTGTCCTGTTGCGTGTAATAAACTTCTTGCGGGTGCTTGGTGATCTCCTTTTTTGATCATGTCACTTCTCATGTTAAATGCCTCCTTGAATGTTTGCAGAAAATAAAAAAGATACGCCCCAAATGAATTGGGACGTATCTTTGTAAGTCCCATTCAACTAGAAATAGGACTTAAGCGGTTTAGTAAAAGTTGCCTACTAAAGCTCCAGTCCTGTGCGTAATAATAAAATGACAATATTAAATTGTTGGTGAGGTTGTGAATGTTTAGCCATCATCATTAATACGCTCCTTTGTAAATATGTTGAATGGAATATAAAAAATCTCTCAATTTTTGAAATGAAAGAATTGTCTAAAAAATTGATAAACTAAATCTAACGCATTTGATTCCAGAAGTCAATAATAAATTATAAATTTTCTGAAAATAATTTAAGTCGTTTAACTATAATAGAGGCGTAATAGAAATATGGGATTAGATATAGAAAACATAAGAAGATAAAAGTAATATAAGTACTTTGAGAATGAAGCTAATTACTAAGAATGATGTTAAAATGTTGTTGTCATTTTCTTGAACGAGTAAAGTCTATTAAAATTTGATACAATAGATAAGAAATTTGAGTCAGGAGTACAAAATATGAAAAAAATTAACAACTTAGCAGAGATGGAAGATTTTGCTCAACATTTGGCAAAATATCTTCAAGCGCAAGATGTTTTATTATTGGATGGAGACCTTGGGGCAGGAAAGACAACGTTTAGTCAATTTTTAGGTCGTGCATTAGGGGTTAAGCGTACAATTAATTCACCGACATTTAATATTATTAAGTCTTATAGAGGTCGTACTTTAAAATTTCATCATATGGACTGCTATCGTTTAGAAGACTCGGAAGAAGACTTAGGCTTTGATGAATATTTCAATGATCAGGCAGTGACTGTCATTGAATGGAGTCAATTCATTTCGGAATTTTTACCACAATCATTTCTTAAAATAACAATAGAAAGTGTAAATGAATCGGAGCGAATATTGCAGATTGAAGCGCAAGGTGAACATTATCAAGCGATTAAGGAGGCTCTTGAGCATGTATAGTTTGCTAATTGACAGTGCAAATCAACCGTTATCTGTCGCCCTTATGAAAGAAGAACAGGTTATTGTAAGTTACAGTTCGATGATTAAACAAAATCATTCTGTTCAACTCATGCCACATATTCAAAAATTATTGGAAACAGCAAGTATAACCCCTCAAGATTTAACTGATATTGTTGTTGCGCAAGGCCCGGGGTCTTATACGGGGCTACGCATCGGTGTAACCGTTGCAAAAACATTGGCTTATACGTTAAAGACGCATCTCTACGGTGTATCATCGCTGAAAGCACTAGCTGCGACTATAACACATTGTGAAAATATACTTGTTCCAATTATTAATGCACGACGAGGTTATGTATATGCGGGTGTTTATAGATGGAACAACGGTATATTAGAACAAATTATAGAAGATCAGTATATTTTATTAGAAACGTTAATATCACATATAGCTATGTATAAAAAAGTTTTATTTATTGGGCAAGATGTACAGCATTTTAAAGAAACACTTCAAGAATTTGATGTTGACCCAGTGCTACCACGTGCTGAAGTAATGTGGCAGCATCGAGGAGAACCTCAAAATGTACATCGTTTTGTCCCACAATATTTGAAGTTATCGGAGGCAGAGCAAAATTGGTTGAAGCAGCAAAATTGAGCAAACAACTCAATATTCGTCGCATGACTAAAGAGGATGTACCTGCTGTCTTTGATTTAGAACGCATCAGCTTTCAACATAGTTCATGGACAATTGATGCGTTTTATCATGAATTAGAACAAAATAATTTTGCACATTATTTCGTTTTGACTTATGAGGAACAGGTGATTGGTTATATTGGTTTATGGATTGTTGTAGATCAAGCACAAGTGACAACAGTTGCCATTGATCCACGATACCGAGGTTATGGCCTAGGACAATTATTACTAAATTACGCTAAAAATTTTGCGTCAACAGTCGCAACGATGATGAGTTTAGAAGTACGTGTAGAAAATAAAGTCGCACAACACGTTTATCAAAAACTCGGATTTGATTACGGAGGTAAACGTAAAAATTATTACGGTGATGGAGAGGATGCATGTGTAATGTGGGTGAGTTTAAATGACTAAAAAAACATTGATACTAGCTGTGGAGACAAGCTGTGATGAAACGAGTGTGAGTGTGATTGAAAATGGTCAGACGATATTGAGTAATAGCGTTTTAAGTCAGATTGAAAGTCATAAGCGCTTTGGCGGTGTTGTGCCAGAAGTTGCCAGTCGTCATCACGTAGAAAATATAACATTAATGTTTGAGGATGCGTTGTCAACTGCACAAGTGACGATGGAGGATATCGATGCAGTAGCTGTAACACAAGGCCCAGGATTAATTGGTGCCTTACTGGTGGGTGTAAATGCAGCAAAAGCATTAGCATATGCACATGATAAACCGTTAATTCCAGTACATCATATTGCAGGTCATATTTACGCCAATCAACTACAATCAGGAATGACATTTCCGCTTGTTGCCTTAATTGTTTCTGGTGGACATACCGAGTTAGTTTATATGCGAGGACATATGGATTTTGAAGTGATCGGTGAAACACGCGATGATGCAGTTGGTGAGGCTTACGATAAAGTAGCACGTACAATTGGATTGCCTTATCCAGGAGGTCCACAAATTGATCAATTGGCAGCAAAAGGTGAAGATACATATCACTTCCCACGTGTTTGGCTAGAATCGGATAGTTTTGATTTCAGCTTTAGTGGCTTAAAAAGTGCCGTGATTAATAAATTGCATAATTTAAAACAAAAAGGAGAAAGTCCAATTCCTGAAAATGTAGCGGCAAGTTTTCAAGAGAGTGTTGTTGAAGTATTAGTAGGAAAAGCCATGCGAGCATGTCAAGAATATGAAGTTGATCAACTGATTGTAGCTGGTGGTGTAGCAAGTAATAAGGGATTAAGAGCTGAACTTGATAAGGCAGTACAAGCGCATCATATTACATTATCAATACCAGCACCACAGCTATGTACCGATAATGCTGCAATGATTGGTGCAGCAGCATATTATATTTATCAAAAAGGAATTACTGCTGATTTATCATTGAATGGAAATAGTAGTATGATGTTAGAATCATAAGCAAACACTGTAATAATTGAATATTTAAAATGATACCAATGGGCTGGAATGTAGGAAAGCTATCCTTAATAAGTGCGTTAACATCTATAAATGGTAGCAGGTGACAGAAGAAAAAAGTATGTTGTCATCTATTTTTACTTCTAATCATCCATCCTGAAGTCGTGCTATAAGAATCTTTTTATTAGTCCTCATTTGTGTATTAAAAGCGAGCAGAATGAAAAAGCAGAAGAGACAATTAAACGTGTCTAAACTGATTTTCATTCTGCTTTTTTAGGAGATGTGTGCTGAATAAATAAGTATTTACAATATAGTAGTAGTCAAGAGAGAACGTATGTACTTATGCACAAGTTGTTAACAAAACGGGGATAACTTTTGGATAAAGATCAGCGTTAATGTGGATAAAAGAAGGGGAAATCAAAAGTATTCCTGTGGATAAGTGGGATAACTTTGTGGATAGTTGTAAATAAGCCATTTTTGATGTGTATAATTTTGTCAGTAGATTTACTATATAAAAAAAGGAGGGTGTAATATATCACCGCTCCTTTTGAAGTTATTCGTCTAATGTATGAACCGAATTTTGTAATTCTTCCCATTTTATCATTGTTTGCTCTAACTGCTGTTCGACTGCTGTTCGTTCTTCTGCAAGTGCTTGAATTTGTGCATAGTCATCGATTATTTTGGGATCGGTCATTGCAGTATCAATTTCGTCAATGCGTGTTTCATATGTGTCAATAAGTGCTTCATATTCTTCGATTTGACGCATCATTTTTCGCTTTTCACGACGCAGTGTTTTTAAATCTTCATATGTCGTTTCTTGTGGTGATATATGATTTTGAGCTTTGCTATCAGAGCTGTTCGTATGTTGTGTATCAGCATGCGTCTGAAGCGCCTGTTGTTGTTCAAGTTTTTCCAAATAATATTGGTAATCTCCAAGATAAATACGTCCACCGTCTTGGTCCAAATCAAATATTTTATTTGCCAATTCATTAATAAAGTAGCGATCGTGTGATACAAAAATCAAAGTGCCGGCAAAATTGTGGAGTGCTTGTTCTAACATTTCTTTAGAATCAATATCGAGATGGTTTGTCGGTTCATCTAAAATTAATACATTATTGCGTTCAAGCATAAGCAATGCAAGTTGAAGACGCGCTTTTTCACCGCCTGATAAGTCATTAATGATTTTTTGAACGTCATCTTGTGTGAATAAAAAACGACCTAACACTGCACGAATATCTTTCTCTGGTATATGGCGATACTGATCCCATACATAGTTTAAGATTGTTTTATTAGAACGAAATTCAGCTTGTTTTTGATCATAATAACCTATTTTTAAGTTAGCGCCGTGTGTGATATGTCCGCTAAGTGCTGGCAAATGTTCTGCCAAAGTTTTAATAAAAGTGGATTTGCCAATGCCATTCGGCCCAATAATAGCGATATGATCTCTCTTTGTAATCTCCATATTGATAGGAGCGGTAATTGGAGTATCATAACCTATTTCAAGCTGGTGGATTTGCATAACATCATGGCCGGTATTTCGGTCAAAATCAAAACGAATATCTGCACTTCTCGCATCTAGCATCGGTTTTTCAATACGTGTCATTTTTTCTAAAACTTTGCGCCGACTTTTTGCCATACCACTTGTTGAAGCACGTGTGATATTTTTTTCAACAAAAGTTTCCAATCTTTTAATTTCATCTTGCTGACGTTCGTACTCTGCCATACGTTTTTGATAATATTGATCACGCAATGTAATAAACCGACCATAATTACCGATATAATGTTTAACTTCACCTAGAGAGACATCATATATTTGTGTGACGATTTTATCTAAGAAGTAACGGTCGTGGGAAATAATAACAATGGCACCGTTGAAAAATTTAAGATAATCCTCTAGCCATGCTGTTGTCTCCATGTCAAGGTGATTTGTCGGCTCATCAAGTAATAATAAATCGGGTTCTCGTAATAGCATCTGAGCAAGTGATAAGCGTGTTTTCTGACCACCACTAAAGTCATCTATGGGACGTTCGTAGTCATCTTCAGTGAAATTTAAGCCATTAAGGACGGTTTTAATTTTTCGTTCGTAGTCATACCCCCCTTGTTTTTCAAAGTCATTGGATAAACTTTCGTAACGCTTAATATGTTCTTGATATGTCGTTGTTTCATAAAGATCAGCATGTTGAGCAAGCCAGTCTGTTTCTTGTTTCATTTTGTCTCCAAGTATTTGGAGGTGTTCAAATGGCTGTATCATTTCTTCAAATACGGTATTGTTTGTATTCAAAGTCATCTGCTGTGTTAAGTAACCCATCTTTAAATTTTTAACTTTAGCAATATGTCCATCTTCATAACTCTCGACACCTGCAATGATTTTCATAAGTGTTGATTTGCCAGCGCCATTACGACCAACAATGCCGATACGTTCTCCTGTTTTTATTTCGACGTTGACCCCTTGAAAAATAGTTTCGCCGTCAAAAGATTTTGAGATTTGATTTAACTGCATTAATATCATGGATCATACTCCTCTCATTATTTTACATTGTACAATAAAGAATTTTGCTATTAAACTATTAATGTTTCTTTCTATATAAAAGTCGGTTATAATAAAAATCTACACTGTGAATCACATCACAAGTATCAGAATTATTTTTGGAGGATTGTAAAATGGCGAAAGAAACTGTTAAAATACCCAGAGCGACGCTAAAACGCCTGCCTTTATATTATCGTTTCGTTAATACACTAAAAGCGAAAGGTGAGGATCGAGTCAATTCTAAGTCCATTAGTGAAGGTTTAAACATTGACTCTGCTACGATTCGTCGAGATTTTTCGTATTTTGGTGAACTTGGTAAAAAAGGATATGGCTACAACATTGACAACCTTCTAGACTTCTTCAAATCAGAATTAAGCGATGCCGAAGAAATCCGCATTGGCATTGTAGGTGTCGGAAATTTGGGACACGCACTTATCACTTATAACTTCTCAATACATGATGATATGACAATAACTGAAGCATTTGATATAAGACCGGACATTATTGGAGAAACAATCGGTAATGTCACTGTTAAATCTATGGATACATTGAAAGAAACAATAAAAAAACAAAAGTTGGAAGTTGTAATTATTGCAACACCAGAAGATGCTGCTCAAACAGTTACAGACCAATTGGTTAGCGCTGGTATTAAAGGGATTCTTAATTTTACACCTAAACGCGTACAAGCACCACAATCTGTACAAGTCCATCAAATTGACTTAGGTGTAGAGTTGCAATCATTACTCTTTTTTATGAAAAATTATAGTAGCGCTGTAAAATAATTTTATAAGTCAATATTGAGGCACAAAAGATTAAAGTAATTTATTGCATAAGAGGCTAGTGTATCGTTGAGTATCTTTTACATATATCATCGCCTAGAACACCAAAATTCTTAAAAAGGAGTTTTGGTGTTTTTTTGAACTTAAATATAGAGCAAATGATGTAAACTTTCTTAATATCTCTGTATTTTAATACTGTATCTCATTGTTCATATGCATAAAGAAAAAATGATGCTTGCATTCTGTGATATTATTATCTATAATTCGTATAAAGTTAGTCGGATATAGAGGAGGTTATAAAGTGATTTGGACAATATTGAGTGGGTTATTTGTAGGGGTATTACTTGGATTTGTGATGCAACGTACACGCTTTTGTTTAACAGGTGGTTTTCGCGATATGTATGTACAGAAAAATAATAAAATGTTTTATGCGCTGTTAATCGCAATTGCTATACAAGCTGTTGGCATCTTTACATTACAAAGTTTAGGTATAATTACAATTGATAATGGGACTTTTCCTATTATAGGAACTGTAATTGGCTCATTTATTTTTGGTATTGGTATTATTTTAGCTGGTGGTTGTGCAACAGGGACTTATTATCGAGCGGGAGAAGGATTGATTGGAAGTTGGATTGCACTTTTCTTTTACGCACTTTTTGCAGCCATAACAAAATTTGGTATTTTAGCACCATTGAATGAGCGTCTAACAAGTATAACGGTAGCAGAGGCAGATATGTCGGCATCGACAGGCATACCGAGTTGGTTATGGCTGATTGTGCTCATTGTGATTACAGCATTTTTTGTTGTAAAAACATTACGCAAACCGAAACCAACAATTGCAATACCTAAGCTTAAACAGCGTTATACAGGTTTTCGCCATATATTGTTTGAAAAACGCTATCATCCTTTTACTGCAGCAATAGCAGTTGGAATTATTGCAATGATTGCATGGCCTATGAGTAGTGCAACAGGTCGTGACGGTGGTTTAGGCATTACGACACCGTCTGCACATATTATTCAATTTTTAACAACAGGTAATACAGGGGTACTAGACTGGGGCGTCTTTTTAGTTCTAGGTATTTTTGCAGGGTCATATATTGCAGCAAAAGGGTCACATGAGTTCAAGTGGCGTTTACCGGATATTAAAACGATTCGCAACAGTGCGATAGGTGGTATTTGCATGGGATTTGGTGCAGCCGTAGCAGGAGGTTGCTCAATAGGTAATGGACTTGTTGCTACCGCAGCCCTTTCATGGCAGGGATGGATTGCTTTAGCGTCTATGATATTAGGGACATGGTTTATGAGTTATTTCTTATTTGTGAAACCTTTGAGAGCAGCACGTCAACAAGCGAATACTTCACATCCACAATCAGTAAATATTTAATCATGAATAAAAAGGAGTCGTTATATATGGTTTATGAATTAGGTACAGTTGGAATGGTATGTCCATTTCCTCTCATAGAAGCACAGAAAAAGATGGAAACACTTGCAGTTGGAGATGAACTGAAAATTGATTTTGACTGCACGCAAGCAACAGAAGCTATTCCAAATTGGGCAGCTGAAAACAATTATCCTGTTACGAACTTTGAACAATTAGGGGATGCATCTTGGACCATTACAGTTCAAAAGGCATAGTTATTGTAAAATAATAATTTATTTGCGCTGAGATACTCATGTATATAGGGGTATCTCAGCTTTTAAAATGTAAAAATAATAATTGTTTAGGCTAATTTTTAAGCGGGTTTATGTTAGAATAGCTAGTGATATAGTGAGGTGAAAATATGAACATTAAGGATATTGCTGAACTAGCGGGTGTATCGAAAAGTACGGTATCGCGCTATTTAAATAATGGTTCTGTTAGCCCTAAAACACAACGAAAGATTCGAGAAGTCATTGATACATATAGTTACGCCCCTAATCAATTTGCCCAAAGTTTGAGAGCCCAACAGACGAAAATGATTGGGGTAATTATTCCACGTATGCATTCACATGCCGTGGCACGCACAGTTTATGGAATTAAAAAGACGTGTGAATTACAGCATTATCAAATGTTATTAACCTTAACAGAACGCGACACGACCCAAGAACTTGAGGCTTTACGCTCATTTCAACGCAGCAAAGTAGATGGCATATTATTTATGGCGACACGTATTACAGATGAACATATGACGATTATTGATTCAATGTCTATGCCCGTTGTTTTAATTGGACAAACACATCAAAAACTAAGTGCGATTTATCATGATGACGATCAGGCAGGTCGCTATATGGCACAGCATATTATGAGAAATGGCTACCAACATGTATACTACGCAGGTGTTTCAGAGACAGATGAAGCAGTAGGACACTTGCGTTATCAAGGACTTTACGAGCATTTAACACAAAATGGTATCCATATAACCACTTATGAGGCAGCCTTTGATTATAATGTTGCTTTACAAAGGATTCAACATCATTTGCCAACAAGTGTGAACTATGCATATATTGGAGCAACAGATACTATTGCATTGGCATTGTATCATGTTTTGATGCAGCAAAAACCTGACTTTATGCCATTTATTGCTGGATTTGGTGGAGACCCTATTACAGAAGTGGTTTATCCAAAGATACATACAATTTATTATCAGTATGAACGAGCAGGTGAGTTAGCAGTTTTACAATTGTTTAAGCAAATTATAGATTCTGATGATAAGGATACACATATCTTAGAAGTGTTATCTACAAGAGAGCATTTTTTATCTTATAACAATGGAACCGTTACCAATTAACTGAGGAGGATAAATATATGACACAATGGTCTCGTGAAATGCGTTATCGCAAACTTGAAGATGCAACGCAAGCAGAAATAAAAGAATTAACAGAAAAAGTACAAGCGTCATCTTATCGTCAACAATATCACATACAGCCCTCAACAGGATTATTAAATGACCCGAATGGATTGATTTATTTTAATGGACAATATCATATTTCGCATCAATGGTTTCCTTTGGGGGCAGTGCATGGTCTAAAATATTGGGATCATTATACAAGCCGTAATCTTGTCAATTATAAACATGAAGGGGTTGTTTTAGAACCGGATACACAACATGATAGCCATGGCGTGTATAGTGGAAGTGCTTTTGAATTTGAGGGTGTACTTTATTATATGTATACGGGAAATCATCGTGATCAAAATTGGGAGAGAAAAAGTAGTCAAATTGTTGTAAAAGTCAAAGATAACGGTCAAGTGGAAAAATTATTGCCTCCTGCCATTGCAGAACCGCCAATAGGATATACCCAACATTTTAGGGATCCGAAAGTATTTATAAAAGAAGGAAAATTGTATGCGCTCATTGGTGCACAAAGAACAGATGAAACGGGTTGTGCAGTGTTATATGAAGCAACGCGTCCAGAAGGTCCATGGCATTTTAAAGGTGAAATTCAAACGGCATTAACAAACTTTGGCTATATGTGGGAGTGTCCGGACTACTTTCAACTTAATGGTAAAGATGTTCTTGTATTTTCACCACAAGGTATTGCATCAGAAGGAGCGCGTTACAAAAATATTTTTCAAAGTGGTTATATTATCGGTGAACTTAATTTTGACACGCTTGAAATGACACATGGTGACTTTATTGAGCTTGATAATGGCTTTGACTTTTATGCACCACAAACATTAACTGATGAAGTGGGACGACGTGTAATGATAGGATGGATGGGGTTACCAGATACAGAATATCCTACCGATAAAGAAGGATGGGCACACTGTTTAACACTTCCAAGAACATTAGTGATAGAAAATGATATTCTAAAACAAAAACCACATATGCATTTACGTCAATTACGTATGAATAAAGAAACAGCACTGGGTTATGCGAATAAGTTTTTAAAACAATTACATCCGTATGAAGGGCAACAATACGAGTTAGTTATTGATATTTTAGACAATGAAGCATCAGCCATAGAGTTTCATTTACGTGCTTCTAAGAATGAAGCGACAGTGATTCGTTATGAAACTGAGACACAAAAGTTGATATTAGATCGCTTTGATAGTGGAGCTCTACCCTCTCCAGTTGAAGGGACTTCACGTCAAACGGTATTACATACACCATTGCGTCAATTACGTATATTTATAGATACATCTAGTATTGAAATATTTTGTAATGAAGGTGAACGTGTCTTATCATCACGTATCTTCCCTCAAAAAAATGCCAATAAGATTAAAGTATCCACAGACTCTGGTCAAGTGTATTTGCAAATGACTAAATATGATATTCAAGGAGGTAATGCAGATGAATAAGGCGTTTTATGCCATAGGAGAGGCATTAATTGATTTTATACCTAAAGATAGAGACCGATTATTGAAAGAGGTCAATGGCTTTGAGCCACAGGTTGGCGGTGCTCCTTGTAATGTTGCAGCAGCAGTTCAAAAACTTGCAGGTCACAGTCATCTGATTACGCAACTTGGAGAAGATGCATTTGGAGATCGTATAGTTGAAACACTTGAACAGATAGAAGTAAACAGTCAGTTTATTCAGCGTACCTCCTCTGCAAACACTGCACTAGCTTTTGTAAGTTTAACAGCTGATGGTGAGCGTGATTTTTCATTTTATCGCAAACCCAGTGCAGATATGTTATACGACCCTGAGCATATTCAAACAATCCCTATCTCATCGGATGATATCATTCATTTTTGTTCTGTTGCACTTGTGGAAAGTCCAATGAAGGCAGCACATGAGGCTTTAATTGAAAAAGCACGTCGAGAAGGGGCAACAGTTGTATTTGATCCCAATGTACGGTTGCCATTATGGGATGATCATGAGCTGTATCAGCAAACAATCCAAACTTTTATTAAACAAGCAGATATTGTAAAAATCTCTGACGAAGAACTTGAATTTATCACCCAAATTTCAGATGAAGCTGAAGCGATTCAATCATTATTTCAAGGTCATGTTAAAGCAGTAATCTATACGGAAGGAAGTAAAGGGGCACGTCTAATTTTACAAGATGGAACGATATTTTCAGCGCAACCTCAGCCAGTAGTTGCTATTGATACAACAGGAGCAGGCGATGCTTTTATTGGTGCAGTTATTGCCCAACTTATGCGTCATGAAACACAGCCATTAGAAACTTTAAAAGTGCATGGAGAAGAGATTTTAAGTTTTGCAAACAAAGTGGCAGGGCATGTCGTTCAAAAGTATGGTGCTTTGACCAGTTTGCCAACATACGAAGAATTATAAGAGGCATCAAAGTTTTGATCTATGTAGAGAAAAGTTGTATATGAAGCTTTGACAGTAGGAGATTAAAAGCGCGTTTGGAAACTTGAAGTGTAGAGGTTTTCAAACGCGCTTACTGATAGGGTTATATTTTTTTAATATTACGTACAGATACGTAACAGAACTCATTATTTTTAAAGTAAACAATACGTTCTTTAGCATCAATATGGGAAATATTTTTACGATTCAGTACAAAACTATTGTGACAACGGAAAAAGCGATCATCAATTTGAGCCATTTCTTTTAAATTACCATAAAACTCAATTTGGCGATTATCTAAATGTGCGATAAGCCGATGAGATTTTGGAGAAGACTCAAAAAACATAACATCATCATAATTTACATACTCAGAATTACTGCCACGCTTGAGTTCTAATGTTTCTATATTGCTATCTTTTGTAAGTAAGTCCAAGCGTTTTAAAGCAGTTTCTAAGCAATCAATAATTCGAGTTTGTAATTCGGAGGGATCGTCTTTAAAAATAAAATCCATTGCTGCGACTTTATAAACAAAAGTCAGGTATGTCAGTTCACTATGACTGGTAACATAAATGATATTACCAATAGGGTCATGTTTTCGAATCTCACTCCCCACTTTAATGCCATTAATATCAGATTCTAACTGGATATCTAAAAAATAGCATCCCACATCAGCCATATTTTTTGAAGCTTCTAATAGTACATATGGATCATCAGTTGAAACTTCAATTTCCATAGGTTTTTCTTCAATCATAATATAATTATTAATAATATCTTCCATGCGCTTGCGTTGTTTTGGATCATCTTCGCAAATTAAGATTTTCATACTATATCACTTCCTATGTGTTATCATTCATAATTTCTAACTTCTGAATAAAATAATGATTATTAATTGTTGTGTCTAATAAAGCATTATCTGTGTTGTCCGTGATTTCTTTTAATGTTGAGAGTCCTAACCCACGATTTTGACCTTTTGTTGAAAAGCCTTCTTGAAATAGTGTATGCAATTTCGGTAAGTTATCGGGTGCTTTATTCATAATGATAATTAAGACAGACGTATCAGTTTTAATAAAAGCAATCTGTATCATAGGATCATCTATTGTTAAAGACGCTTCAATAGCATTGTCCATAATAATACCAAGTACACGACTTAAATCAATAAGAGGCATATTAATATGTGTAATTTCATCTGCAACTTCTACACTGACTTCGATGTCATTTTCTTGAGCTTGTAAAATTTTAGTTGTCATTACACCTTTTATTTCACGTAGTCTTAGTTTCTCGACGCCATTTAATTTTAATGAGTTATGTTCAAAATTGTCTTTTAAAGGGCTGATATGTGTATAGTAATAAGATTTTAACCCTTCTAAATCATCTTCTCTTAAATATTCAGACATAGATGACAAAATATTAATATAATCATGGCGAAATTTCCTCATACGATTATTAATTTGTTCGATTTGTAATGTATATTTATAATAGTCTTCAATTTCTTGCTTATTTCGACGGTATGTTATTTCTCTTGAAGCAGTAATAGAAATCATAATAACAAGTATGGCAAAAGCAATAAAGTAAACAATCACAACGAGTGCAATCGCTTTCATGTCTTCGATCGAGTGTATCTTTGTTGGTTTGAAAATATCGATAAGAATAAAGAAGACGGTAAGCATCGTTGCTAATAGGAAAAGATATAACTTATTAACATAAAGCCAAGAAAACTTTAATAAACGCATGAGATAGCGAAATAAAATAGCGAATAAAAAACATCCAACAACAAAAATAAAAACGTAAATTGCCTGATTTAAATAAAAGTTAATATTACGAGAGGAAAGATAACCGTGTAGTAAAGTGGCGAGAAAATCACTTAAAATTAAAATAAGAACACTCATTAAAATACTAATAATACCGATCATACGTTTCTTTTTATAAAAAAAGATAAAAAAACATAGAATCAAAAAAAATAGAGTTGCATTTCCAAAATAGAGAAACAAAACGGTAGAAGGGACTACAATCCCTATAATGATAGAGAGGTAATCCCTTCGTGTGTACTTTGGTTTGTCAACTAAAATTAAATTCGTCACTGTAAATAATACAAAAACTTGAAATAACGTCAAAACAACGATATATATAATTTCCAATTTTTATACACACTTTCTAAATTTAATTTAGACTTACTGATCTAAATCTAACAGTTCACGAGGAATTTCTGGCTCGTCAAAGTAACCTGTGCAAGTTCTATACCATCCAAAGTTACCAATAGCTTTAAATAGATTAGTGAAGAAAGTTACAATAGCATCTAAAATATTCATCGATTATCTTCCTCCTTAGGGAAAAATATAGGTAATAGTGTTACTGCTTGCATAATAACCCCAAAACTTATCAATTGTTGGTAAGGTGTTGGCATAAATAGAGAAATAGCAATCACAATGCTTGTTAATACAATTGATTTGATTTTTAAGCCACGTCTCCGGTGAGGTTTAATAGGTTGTTTTTTTGTCGCGGCAGGGGCGTAAATCATTACGATGAACCATCCCACTATGGATAAGGGTAACATATAAACAAAAGATATGTTGTAATATGCAATGATCCAAGGGGCTAAAACAAAGAATATAATGTTTTGAATATGGCACATCAATGAAGACTTGGCGTGAGCGCCATGAGCGTTACGGCGCACCAATAGATAACTTACATGAACAGTTAGTGTGTATAAAAATGTGTTTAAGAGGAGTGCACAACCATAAGTTACAATTGTTTTAAAAAAATTAATAGCCACAATTTGCATACCTAATCGTACTTTTAAAAAGTCAATATGGTCTAAATTTTGGTGTCGCTGTATTCGACGCGCTAGCGTCTCAATACTTTTATCAATGATTTGCACAACTTCTCCTCCTTATGTCACATTATAAAGGATAACGCACAAGGAATTGCTTTTTTTGCCTAACTGTTCGTATTTTGTGCCTAAGTGTTGGAAAAATGAATTGTATAATAATTTTAACATAAAAGTATAACATTTAAGAACTTAAAACAATAAAGTACGCAATAATTAACATGAGATTTATATTTCGTGGTCTAATAAAAGTGTAATCACTTTAGCATATCGTTTATGGATTGCTTTATCGTTGAGCATAGGCCACAAAGGTTCAAAATGTAGAACAATATGCTAAAGAAGATTAACGCTTATTGCTGTATTTTTCGCTCAGTATACACATTAAGTAACAATCTATTTTAAACTTGGAACAAAATCTAATGTAGGAGGTGGCCGAAATGGTAGCAGATATCGTAGGCACTATCGTAGAATTTGTTAAACTTATTGCAGAAACAGTTAAAAAATTTACTAAATAAGTCGTACGAAAATAGCTTGAATGTTTATCTCTCAAACATTCAAAAACTGTATTGGTAGCTATTAAGTATATAACTTAATAATCGGTTAATTCACTAAATTTTCATAATTCAAACTTCCCCAATTATATAAGTTGAAACTGTGAGATTATTAGATCCATTAACATTCCCTTAATATTAAATCAAAACAGACAAGCCCACTCCCAAGCTTGTCTGTTTTTTTGTCAGCTTATATTTTTCAATCCTAATTCTCTATATCAAAGTGGTGTGATAAGTTTTGAGGGTTAAAGAGAAGATGAAACTATTCTATTTTTTATTAAAGTGATAACGATATACTTCGGGTCTCATGTTGTCGAACACAGGAATAGCTTTACGTTGTTCGGTAACCATGTGCATGTCTAAAACAGCCGTTAATGTTGCCTCATCTTCTTGTGCTTCAGCAATAATATCTCCATTTGGATTAATAATCATGGAGTGACCTGCATATGTCGTTTGACCATCAAAGCCACAACCATTTGCAGCTACGATATATGCATTATTTTCAATTGCACGTGCTTGCAAAAGTTTACGCCAATGTGCTTGTCGAGTATCAGGCCACTGTGCTACATAGAAAAGAATCTCTGCTCCTTTAGCGGCAGGGTAACGACTGATTTCTGGAAAGCGTAAATCATAACAAATAATTTGTGAAGCTAACGTTCCATTTGATAATGTAAATGTATCAGGAACTTGATCACCTGCATCTAAAAACTGTGGTTCATCTAACATGGGAACAAGATGAATTTTATGATAATAATCATTTAACGTGCCATCATGTAGAACGTTAAAAGCGGTGTTATAAAGTGAACCGTCTTGATGATTAGATACTGACCCGGCAATAATATCAACATTGTATTGCTGTGCTAACTGTCGAATGAAAGGATAAGCCTGCGATAACGAATGGTCAGATTTTTCTTGTAATACCGTTAATGCATAACCGTTGTTCCACATTTCAGGAAGGACAACAATATCGGTATCATCGTGGATTGTTTGTGCAAAAAGTTCTGTGATTTTCTGCTCGTTTTTCTTTGTATTAGCAGGTGTGACGTAAAATTGTAAGACTTGAACCTTCATATCAAAGCCTCCTCATTAGGATTAAGTATTAATACAAGTTTACTAAATAATCAAATAATTTACAAAAAACTTTATATCTATACTAAATAATATGAAAAGGATAGGTAGTAATATATTTAGAATTTGATTATACTGTGATAGAAATCATTGAAAAGGAGGTCGACATCATGCAGCAATTTTTAATGATGGATCAGGCTAAAATAAGGTGTTGTATAAGAACAGCAATTGCTGTAACGATACTCGTTATCTCAAGTTGTTGCATAGGAAATAAAGAGATATTCGCTAACAATACAAATGACGCTAAATTACAAGCACCAGCTCCTACAAATCATACACTTGAGCATAATGATAAGAATCAGGAAGAGAAGCAACAAGATCATCCAGTTGCTGATGATATATCTCAAGAGAGTGGCACAAAAGAAGAAAATACAGCTTCTGATAAAGAAGAGACAGATAGCGATAGTAATAAAGATGAGGGAGAGGTCGTCGAAACGATTCCTGATAGTACGATAGAATATCCGAAAGACAAAAAAGATACAGAAACGGGCAATCAAAACAATGGGGATAGTGATCCTGTATACCATAACGATAAAGATACTCTACAAATGGAGTCAAATATCGAAACAACTGAAACGCGAACACCATCTTATGCAGCTCATATTAGTGGGAGTTTTAAGTATAATCCCATAGTATCCGAACGATTCGAAAATTTAGATTATGATAGTAGAACCACACTTTTGCCGGATCATATAAAAAAACTCGAACAGAAAAATAGTTTTGAAAATAATCATTTTCTGAATCAAATACAACAACGCTCAGATTATTTTCGATTTCAACAATTTCAACCACTTGTAACGCGTGATTATTATAAAAATTTAGATAAGCAAGTGTTAGGCTTGATCGCCGGAGAGGTAGGGGGAATGCCAGATTTACAGCGCCCTTCAGAAAAAGCGGTTATTTCAGGGCAACAAGAAGATAAAAAGAGAAATATTGAACAAACACGTACCCTAGTGTCTAAAACGAAAGTAAAAAAAGAGGAATCTACCGAAACCGCTTCTACGAGTAATCATTGGTTATGGTATATCGTGGGTATGGGGACATTATTTGCAATACTGACTTATATCATATGGCGCAGAAAATAGCTATGATGTACCGGTCTTATGCATATAGGAGACGTTAGGTTATTAATTTCATTACACTTATCAGGGCGGGACTAGGAAAGCTTTTGACAAACACGAGCTTGCTGTCCCGCTTCTTCTTAAAGGTTTTACAAAAGATGTATAAGATTTAACAAAATAAATTGTGCCTGCTCTAATGCTTTTTCTATTACATCTTCAGGAATTGAAAATTGAATAAGTGCAACGAGCGCATTTTGAGTCATATGGATACCTATTGCAATGCTGAGTCGTTTGGTATAAATATAAAATGCTGAAAAAATAACGCCCATCACAAAATAAGTTAGAAAATGCGATAAATCAGCATGTGCAACAGCAAAAATAGAAGAACTTATTGTAGTGGCAATGATGAATTTTGTAGCGACTTTTCCTTTTATAGCATTGTATAATTCACCAAATAAGACTTTTCTAAAGACGAATTCTTCAAGAAAAGGTCCGACAATCGCAACCAGCAAAATTAATATAGGCATCTGACGTGCAATTTTCATAATACGCATTGTATTTTCGCTTGCAGGGCTGACTCCCAATAAAAAAGTGCTAATTAAGTTTGTTATAATTTGAGCAATAAATACAGTGACAAGACCTGCTAAGATCCATATCACAATATAACGTTTAGGCTCTTTCAATTGGTATTCAAAAGCGTATTTATTTTTAATACTCAAATGTAGCAATGAAATAATAATAGCAGCTATGATATAAGCAGCCACTTGGATATAAGTCACACGTTGTAGTTGTTCATGCATTGATGAAGCGTCCAGCCATCCAACGGCAAGGGCAATATTGGGTGAAAATAGTGCAACAATATATACACTCACTGTTAAAAATGAAATAATAATTCGATTCATTTCAACTCTCCTTTCATTCCTTGCTTATTTTAATAGATTCTTTAGCGTCAAACAAATATAAAAGCATTAAGCTTGAATTTTTGACCAACTTTGATTATTATTAAGAATAGATTAGCACTTAGAAGATACGAGTGCTAAATATATGGTCAACATAAGGAGGCATTATCAATGTTAAAACCATTAGGAAGCCGTATCGTAATAGAAAAAAAAGAGCAAGAACAAACGACAAAAAGTGGTATTGTTCTGACAGATTCAGCTAAAGAAAAGTCAAACGAAGGTGAAGTTGTTGCAGTAGGACCGGGACGCTTATTAGAAAATGGTGAGCGCATAGTACCGGAAGTACAAGTAGGTGACCGCGTTGTATTCCAACAATACGCAGGCACTGAAGTTAAACGCAACGACAAGAAGTATTTAATATTAGAGGCTGAAGACGTTTTAGCAATTGTTGAAGCATAAAAGAAAAGCGATAAATGAATTAAATGGAGGGAATAGCATAATGGCTAAAGAACTTAAATTTTCAGAAGATGCACGTCAAGCCATGTTACGTGGTGTTGACCAATTAGCAAATGCTGTAAAAGTAACGATTGGTCCAAAAGGGCGTAATGTTGTACTAGATAAAGAATTTTCTGCACCGTTGATTACAAATGATGGTGTCACAATTGCAAAAGAGATTGAGTTGGAAGATCCATATGAGAATATGGGAGCCAAGCTCGTTCAAGAAGTTGCAAATAAAACAAATGAAATTGCTGGAGATGGAACAACAACAGCAACCGTTTTAGCACAAGCAATCATTCAAGAAGGTCTTAAAAACGTAACAAGCGGTGCTAACCCTGTAGGTATCCGTCAAGGGATTGATAAAGCGGTAGCAGTGGCAGTGCAAGCATTACATGATATTTCTCAAAAGGTAGAAAATAAAGAAGAAATTGCACAAGTCGGTGCGATTTCAGCAGCTGACGAAGAAGTCGGTCGCTATATTTCAGAAGCGATGGAAAAAGTCGGTAATGATGGTGTGATTTCAATAGAAGAGTCGAATGGCTTCAATACAGAGTTAGATGTTGTAGAAGGTATGCAATTCGACCGAGGTTACCAATCACCGTATATGGTAACAGATTCTGATAAAATGATTGCAGAATTAGAAAATCCATATATATTAATTACAGATAAAAAAATAACATCATTCCAAGATATCTTACCGTTATTAGAACAAGTCGTACAATCTAACCGTCCTATCTTAATTGTAGCTGATGAGGTAGAGGGAGATGCATTAACAAATCTTGTATTAAATCGTATGCGTGGCACGTTTACTGCAGTTGCTGTTAAAGCACCTGGATTTGGTGATCGTCGTAAAGCAATGTTAGAAGATCTAGCCATTTTAACAGGAGCGCAAGTCATCACAGAAGATTTAGGTTTAGAGCTTAAAGAAACTTCTATCGATATGTTAGGAACAGCAAGCAAAGTAGAAGTAACCAAAGATAATACAACAGTTGTAGATGGCAATGGTGACCCAACAAATATTGATGCACGTGTAAACCAACTCAAAGCACAAATTGAAGAAACAGAGTCAGATTTTGATCGTGAAAAATTACAAGAGCGTCTTGCTAAATTAGCAGGAGGTGTTGCAGTGATCAAGGTTGGTGCAGCATCAGAAACAGAATTAAAAGAACGTAAATTGCGTATTGAAGATGCTCTAAACTCAACACGTGCTGCCGTAGAAGAAGGTATTGTTGCTGGTGGTGGTACAGCATTAATGAATGTTTTCAAAGAAGTTGAAGCTATTGAGGCGACTGGAGATATTGAAACAGGTGTGAATATTGTATTAAAAGCATTACAAGCGCCGGTACGCCAAATTGCTGAAAATGCAGGCTTAGAAGGTTCTGTTATTGTAGAACAAATGAAAAATGCAGAACCGGGTGTTGGTTATAATGCAGCAACAGATGAATGGGTGAACATGCTTGAAGCAGGTATTGTAGACCCTACAAAAGTGACACGTTCAGCTTTACAACACGCAGCAAGTGTTGCTGCAATGTTCTTAACGACAGAAGCTGTTGTAGCAAGCTTACCAGAAGAAAAAGGAAATGATGTACCACCAATGGGCGGTATGCCAGGCATGATGTAAAATAGCTTGCAAACATTGATTTGACGCTATTTTATAATTCGAAATGACATAATAATGACATAAAAATTCAAAAAATAAAAATGCCCTTCAATTCAGATGAACAAAAAGGACATTTAAAATAATTCTTTTGAGGCGTTTTCCATAAGTTGACTCAACTTTTGGAAAGCGTCTTTTTTATATCAACAATAATCTAATAGTAGTAAAAGTAACCCTATTTTGTCACAATAAAATAAATGATTTGAATCATAATGTTAAGTTGAATGGACGAAGATTTTATAATAATGGATGAGAAGGAGGATGATGATGAAAAATATTACTTTAAAAGATATGCATTATCATTATAACAATATATCATTAACTTTATTTTTAACAGAAGTGGTGAGGAATGAAAATGAAGCATCTCTATTTTATTTTGATGTTAAGGTAACATACGATCATCATACGCAATATAGTAAATGTGTTCTTTTTGATAATGAGCTACATCATCTAGTATTATCTGAAAGTGAAACCCCTATTCAAGAGTTATATTTTATTGAGCCAGAGTTATCCTTTACAATTATTAAGGTGGAGCATCGATTTTTCTGTATGTATATTAATTTTGATTCAGGTATCAATTACTCCCAAGTTGCAACAGAGTCAGGGTTAGCTATAAAAATTAATGTGACTCCAAAGCAGTTGAATATATTTTTGAGTGAACTAAGGGCTTTAAAATCATTTATATTATAAAAGGGTTATGATGAAGAAGTAATGTGTACTCAAAATAAGGCGTAAGCCCATCATTTAATTGAACTTAAAAGAGGGCTTACACCTTTTATGATGAATAATATTGTCTTTCTAATGCAAGAAGTCGCATTTTTCGATTTAAACCACTATTGAAGCCACCGAGTTGTCCGTCTTTTCGAAGGACACGATGGCAAGGAATAATAATCGAAAGCGGGTTTTGTCCAATAGCGGATGCAACAGCACGAACACTTTTTGGTTTTCCAATTGCAACTGCGATGTCTCCGTATGTTACACACTCACCATAAGATAATGTCTGTAAAGCCTTCCACACGCGCTGTTGAAAAGGGGTACCGATAACATAGTCGATGGGTGTCTTAAATTTTGAACAATAGCCGTGAAAATAGGCTTCGAGTTCAAGAGCAATTTGGTTGATAATAGGGTGTGTAGATATTTGTACAAGTTGACTATGTTGCTCAAGTTTATGCCATGAGGTGTAATAATCTTTAGAATCCGTAAAAGATAGGCTGACAAGTGCATCATCATTAACTATAGCGGTTAATAGGCCTAAAGGGGTACGGATATGTTGATAATAGTAAGTCATCTTGTTCAAACTCCTCTGTTGTAATGAATCACTCAGAAATAAAGAGTAAGACAGATGAAAAGCAAACGATTTAATTTAATCAAAAATCATCCTCTAAAATGATATAAAGTTGTTTTTTGCTTTTCATTATCTCATTGTTTGTGAATATTTTATGATTGCAGTGCTTGAATCGCTTTTGCAATACAATTAAAGACATGTGGAATATCTTCTTTTTCGATACAGCTGAATGCGATACGAATATCTGTACTATTAAGTGCGACGATACCAATGGCATATTGATCTATTAAGTATTTACGCAATGTTTCAGCGTCTACACCTTTAACACGTAATGCCATAAAGTAACCTGAGTTAAAAGCATAGGGTTGCCATAATGATGCAAATTCCTCCTTGTAAACCCATGCTTTTGTAACATCGTAACGAGCTTGTAAAGTATCAACATTCTCTTGGATATCTTTAGAGAATTGTTCTGGATGCTCGAGTACATATTGAATCGCTGATTGAGAAGGGGTTGAACCATTTGAATTATTACTACGGATCATACCTTTTGTTTTTGCTTCAATCACATCTTTAGCAACACGATCTGACAAACCAAACGTAATAAAACCAACACGTAGCCCCCATGCAAAAAATTCCTTTGTTGCACCGTCTAAACGAATAGGTAACACACGTTCATTATTTAAGTTTGTCAGTGCAGTGAAAATAGATTGAGTATAAACATCTTCGTAAAACAATCCATAATAAGCATCATCGACAACTGTAATGACGTTAACACCACGTTGACCAAGTGTATCAATAGCATCGACAATTGTTGCAACTTCTTCTTTTGTTGGTGTATAACCTGTTGGATTGTTTGGATAATTAAGTACTAAGATGACTTTGTCTTGTTCTATTGTGTTTAAAGTTTTGACAAGTCCTGATGTATCATAATGACCATTATCGTCAAAAATAGGATAGTTTTGGATATCTGCTTGATGGCGTACACCATAAATAAGGTTATAGTTACCCCATGTATGACTAGGAAGTAATACTGTATCACCGGTATTAACGAATAAATCACCAATTAATGATAGTCCGTGTGTAAGTGCATTGGTTACAATAGGACGTGTCACTTTGTCAGCTGTTAAATCTGGATTATCTTTTAATACTTTTTCAAGCCATAAATCACGTAATTTTTCAAGACCTTGAGGCGGCGCATACGCAAAAATTTCATTCGGTGCTAAGTCATTAAACATCGTGTATAGTGTGTCTGCATACATCATACCGTTTCGGTTTGTTGCCATTCCAATCGTTGCGTTGTAATCTGTTGCTTTTGCCTCGGCTGATTGTGTTAAAATGCCTTTGGGATAGTACATATTTTTACCTAAGTCTGACATCATATCGAGCAAAATAGCATTGTGTTCATTTAATTGTTCGTTTAGATTGAGCGCTAAAGGGTTCATAAAAATCCAACCTCGTTTCTAAATTTCAGAATATATTTCTATCATACCGTGAATTCTATGAAAGTTAAAGAAACCTTGTGTAAAAAAGCGAAAATATTGTATAAGAAAATAATTATAATATTTTAATAAAGTATATATAGCTGAAATGAATACTAATCATCATTGAAATTTACAGGTTTATTATCATAGTTGTTTGTGCTATAAGTCATTAATAGAGTTAGATATAAATGGGGTGAATATATTGAAACATTTAACAAAAATTTTTGTAGGTCTAGCAACAATGATTTTTGTCATAGGTATTGTTTTTCAATTTCAAGATCAAGAAGCATCAGCAGTTAAATTATTTGTAGCTACTATTTTATTTATGATATGTGCGTTTATTAGTCGTCATAATGATAGAAAAAAATAATAAAAGCACACACTGTATATGTTTGTTATATACAGTGTGTGCTTTTATTATTTGCGTGAATATATTTATAGGATGAGGTTGTAAGGAGATAATAGCATTGTAAAAGCTTTTATTACAATGTTTGATAATGATTTATCTTATTTTTATAGGTAAGATATCGTATTTATTTGCTGTACTTTTGAAAATGGCTCTTTACAAATTTGTATATAGTGTTTATATTAAATATATACAGTTGGTGAGGGGGTTGGTTATGAAAATTTTATTGCGAAGTAATAGTGCTTCGCCGATTTATGAACAGATTAAGCAACAAGTGAAGGAGCAAATACTGCGTGGTGTATTACCGGCAGGAACACATTTACCTTCTATGAGAGAGCTTGCTAAAGATTTAGGCGTGAGTGTCATTACAACGAAACGTGCATATGAAGACTTAGAAAAAGATGGCTATTTAACATCTATTAGAGGCAAAGGAACATATGTTAAAGAGCAAGATACAGCGATACTCAAAGAGAAACAGTTTATTGTTATAGAAGAGTTGGCACAGTTAGTGACAAGAGAAGCCAAAACAATCGAGATGCCATTGTCCGAACTTCAAGAGATTATAGCCATGCTATATGAGGAGGAATTGTAATGGAAAATAAAGCGATTGAGTTAACCCATGTCGGATATAAAAAGAAAGACTTTGTATTGGACGATGTTCATTTTAATGTGCCTAAAGGTTATGTGACAGGTTTTATTGGTGCAAATGGTTCAGGGAAAACAACAACGATTCGAATGATTATGGGTTTATTACAAGCATTATCTGGCGAGATTAAAATTTTGGGTCAACACATGAATGACGATCCAGTTGGTATTAAAAATAAAATCGGTTTTGTATATTCAGAGTTGTATTTAAATGAACGTTGGACAATCAAAAAGGCTGAAAAACTGATTGGTCCGTTTTATGAGCAATGGGATCATGATGTCTTTATGACATATTTAGAGCGTTTTCGTCTGCCTTATAAGAAAAAGATCCGTTCATTTTCCACTGGTATGAAGATGAAGCTTTCACTAGCGATTGCGTTGAGTCACCATGCTGAGCTTTTTATTTTTGATGAACCTACAGCTGGATTAGATCCCGTTGTTCGTAACGAAGTATTAGAGATTATTCAAGAAGAGTTGCTCGATGAACAAAAATCAGTATTTTTTTCAACGCATATCATCTCGGATTTAGAACGCATTGCAGATTATATTGTATATCTGCAGGATGGTCGTATTGTTTTTCAAGAATCTAAAGAAGTGCTTTTGGAGCAACATCGACTGGTTCGAGGGGATTGCGAAGACTTAGATGAAGAGTTACGCAGGCTATTAGTTCATTATCAAGAGTCTAATGGTGTATATAGTGGTATGACGCAACATGCCAATACGTTTTACGAGTTGTTTGGTCAGCGGGTAACAATCTCGCCGATGTCAATTGAAGAGATTATGGTTGCCTATGAACGTGACAAAGGGGGCATATCAGATGATAAAAGTACTGCAGAGAACATTAACATTAAATGATTCTCCATTTGATAAATGGTTTTTAATTTTGTTTATACCTTTTATGGGGATCATGTTTTGGTATGTGAGTCCATTAGTCATCGCACATTATTTGATAATGACTATGGGTGTATTAAGCATATTACCGGTATTTTGTATTGATTATCTGAATAGAAATAAGACATATATTACTTTTAGAAGTTTGCCTAACAGTGATCGGTGCTTACTGGATAGCTTTAATGTATTGATTATATTGATATGTTTGATCCAATGTGTAGGTATGACGATCGTTTTAATATTTTTTCCAATTCAACAATATGCAAATATTACACTAATTCATATAAGTATGACACTGCTTATTGCAACTTTTTGTGTGAAAACACTTTTAGAAGAACGGCACAATAAAGGGATTCTTTACACGATTACTTTTACGCTTTTGTTTATTGATATAAGTTATATAGGAATATTAACGAATACTGAGCACTTTATTGTGTTCGATATTATTTCGGGTGTGCTTTTTGGCGTATCATGTATTGCTTTTAGTACTAAATCAGTCATACGTTATCGGCGATTAAGACACAACCAAATTAAGTTATAGGAAAGAGGCGCTATATTGATGTGGTGGCTATTGAGGCGTAACATACGAATACGACAAAAAACATTGTATGTCATTGGCAGTGCGATTATGATGAGTTTGTTCGTGACTTGTTTCTCAGAATACTACGATTTACAAAATTTCTTTTTAGGCATATATGCTTTGATATGTATGGGATACATTGGTCATGCTTTCTTAACATACCATGCATTAGGCAAGTCAGGACATTATTTTTTTGCAAGTTTACCCATAACACGCGTTCAAGCGTTTATAGTACATCAAGTTTTTCATATTTTGTTATTAGTGTGGACCATTGTACCATTAATCCTCTTTTTCTTTCTGTCAGAGCATGCAGATATTGTCAGTATGAGTCAGTTCATGATTCAATTTATTGTTTGCTACAACTTGATGACACAAAGTGTTTTCTTTCCATATACAAGTGAACAACCTTTGATTAAAATACCTTACTATGTATTGCTTGTTACGACATATTTATTTTTACCCATGATTGTAAGTATAAGCATAGGTGCGACATCACAAGTTACATCTCTTGAAGTAGGGATCAAGATGGCAAAAACAACAATGTATTATAGCGTGATGATTTTCGTAATATTATACATTTTATCACTAATATTCTCATTGACGATTGCGTTTAAAAAAGATGCAAAGTAAGGAGGGGATTACAATATATCAACTTATCAAAAGAAATGTGTATTTAAGATTATGGACGATTGTACTTTATCTTGTCATTTTGTTATTCTTACCAGTGTTCCATAGTTTGAAAACTGAGCACTTCATATGGTTATCTCCATTATTGTTAATCATCAACGTAATCGCAGTCATTGATTCGGCACATGCATTTCGTTTGTTTCGCCGTTTCGGACATGAAGAATCACATATATTCTATCAAAGTTTACCCGTATCCAAACACCAACTGATTCATGCACATTATATAACAATCATAATGATGACGTTAATGGGCGCATTAGTATTGTGGGCATTTGATATAAAAACATCATTTGTTTCAGTTAACAATATTTCATTTGATATATTATGGGTATTTTTAGCATCTAATGCATTATCAATTGTTTTTTCATTTCCAAGATTTAGTGAACAAAGACGAGAGAAAACAGCAAATATTATTGTATTTATTATTTTTGTACAATTACTCATACCATTGGTTATAGGTTTGAGCGGCGTTAGTCTAGGGATTATATTTTATGATAACTCAGATTATTTTATGACATATAATTTAGCGTTATATTACTTTGTTGTAAGTATTATAGCTGCGATAGGAACGTATCTCTATCAAATCAGACGCAGCAACGATGTATAGGAGGGTGTCAATTTGAAGCTAAAACAAATTACAAAACGTTATGGTCATCATACGGTGATTGATCAAATAGATTTTTCTTTTGGGGAAAGCAGTATTGTAGGGCTTATTGGTAAAAATGGTGTTGGAAAAACAACATTAATGAAAATGATGAATGGTAATATTATTAATTATTCTGGGAAAGTGAGCGTACCTAAAAATGAAACGATAGGTTATTTGATTGAACATCCCAAGCTTTATGACAATAAATCAGGATTATATAATTTAAAATTATTCGCTCAAGTGCTAGGTAAAGGGTTTGATAAAGCATATACTGAACGTATTATCCAAGCGTTTGGAATGGAATCTTATATTAAAAAGAAAGTCAAAAAGTATTCAATGGGGATGAAACAAAAGTTGGCGATTGCGGTCTCTCTTATGAATAAACCTAAATATTTAATTTTAGACGAACCGACGAATGGTATGGATCCAGACGGCTCAATCGATGTACTTAAAACAATTGAAAGACTTGTTAAAGAGCTGGATATGAAAATTTTGATTTCAAGTCATAAATTAGAAGACATCGAATTGATATGTGATCGCGCAGTATTTTTGCGTGATGGCAAATTTGTAAGAGATATTGATATGAAGGGAGAACAACCAACGGATCAAACGATTTTATATATTACACCTGAAGACTTTGACACAGCACTTCAATGTTTAACAGATGATTTTAAAGTTGTACAGACGCACAAAGCTTCTGGAGAACTGGTATTAGATGCTCAAAGCAACTATCAACGTTTGTTGAAAGCATTAGCACAATGTGAGGTATATCCGAAATATATTGAATCACGAAAGGTATCGTTAAGAGATACGTACTTTAATATTAATCAGCGAGGTGACCAAAATGAGTAGCTTACAACTTATCAAATATGACATTATTAGTATTTTAAGAAGTCCTCTGACATATCTTGCTATTTTATTAGGTGCGTTACCGATTGCTATTATTGCTGTTATTCTTGTACAGAATGATACGCCTATTGAAGGGGATCAAATATTAACTGTATCAAAATGGTTTTTCTCTATGGTAGGATTGCTCTTTGTTATTAAAACGATCACAAGAGATAGTGGCCAAGGAACAATCCAACTTTATTTAAACAACGTACGCAATCGTATCGGTTATTTCATTGCAAAATTCTGTTCTATTCTATTCATTGCACTATTTACAACGGGCATCGTACTATTAATGACTTATGTTGTACAGTGGACAACAGACGGAACAGACTTTAAAACAAAGTATATTGGTGAATTACTTATATTTTATTTGATCTTATTTTTAGTGTATGGCTTACTTTTATTTTTAATTAACTTAATTATTCAAAAGCCATCGCTTGTTTTTACACTCGGTATTTTATTATTATTAATGTTACCGGTTGTGACACCGTTTATTCCGTTAATTCCTGAAATCGGTGATGATATTCAAAAATCATTGAAGTATATTCCAATTAGTTATTTAAGCGATAAAACCCTTGATACTGATATGACATTTTCAAACTGGCAATGGTTTATTAATGCGATGTCTATCATTGTTTTAACCATTGCGAATGCAATTTTGATTATAAAAAAAGATATTTAGTACGTAAGCCGTTAGGTAATGTGTATAACGAGAGATTAAAGAGTCTCTTAAAATACACATCATCTGACGGCTTATATTTTTTATTGAAATATAAAATGCCAAATAGAAAACGTTTACATTTGTATGGTTTTGTTTTAGAATACTTGTATACAAGTTGAGGTGAGGAAAATGGAATTTCCGAAACAGTGGGCACAGCAAATGTCTAAAGGTGAATGGATCGCTGCTTGTTTACGTTTGAATATGATGAACGGTGAATATTTAGATGAGAGAGTCATTACTGAAAACCAAATTGCAAAGCAGTTTAATGTAAGCAGGTCACCTGTGAGAGATGCTTTTAAGATTTTAAGCCAAGACCGGTTAATACAATTGGAACGTATGGGTGCAGAAGTGTTACCTTTTGATCGTGAGAAACAACAAGAGATGACAGACATTCGACTTATGATTGAAGCGTTCGCATTTACCAAAGTGATACAACGAAAAGATTTGTCAGATATTATTCATAACATGTATCAAGCATTAGAAATGATGAAAGTCAGTGTGAAATTTAAAGACCCAGTTAGTTTTACAGAGCATGATATTCAGTTTCATGAGTTAATGGTTAATGCTTGTGAACACAGCTACTTGACGCATTTGTGGATGCAAATGAAACCGTTAATGTTAAGTCTTGTCTATATTGGAATGCGTAGACGTATGATAGAAGATATTGAAGATTTTAAGCGCATTATTATTAATCATCAAAAGTTTGTTGAAGCAGTAGAACAACAAAATCGTCACTTAATGTACGAAGCATTTCGTTTGAACTTTAGTGATTTGAACAATGATATTGGTGCATTTTGGTCGGATCAAATGTAAGGAGAAGATGATATGACAAAATACATGATAGGTATCGATATAGGAACAACAAGTACAAAAGCAGTGTTATACAAAGAAGATGGCACAGTATTAGATAAAGCGCAACAGGAATATCCGCTATTGACACCCACAATTGATACATCAGAAGAAGATCCCGATGTCATATTAGCGGCCGTGATTAAAACAGTTAAAGATGTTATGGTACACCATAATGTTCAGGAAGAACAAGTGATGTTTTTAGCTTTCAGCGCACAAATGCATAGTTTGATCTTAATGGATCAACATCATCAATTATTGACAAATAGTATCACATGGGCAGATAATCGTGCGCGTTTTGCAGCAGAAACACTTAAGCAACAATACGATGGACAAGCAATTTATAAACGAACGGGTACACCTATACATGCGATGTCTCCATTATCTAAAATATGGTGGCTCAAACAAGAAAACCCGCAATTATTTAATAAAGCAGAACGTTTTGTAGACATTAAATCTTATGTTCTACATCGCTTAACAGGTGAATGGTTAATGGATGAATCGATCGCTTCTGCTACGGGCTTATACAACCTACACACGCGTGATTGGGATAAAGATGTTTTAACATTACTAGGTATCACAACTGATCACTTGCCAAAACTTGTTTCAACACAGCATATATGTTCATCTATTGCTACACAGTATGCACAAGAGATGGCCATTAGTAAAGATACACCTATCGTTATTGGTGCGAGTGATGGTGTGTTGTCAAATCTGGGTGTTAATAGTTATCATACCGGAGAAGTAGCTGTGACAATAGGAACATCTGGAGCAATACGGACAGTTGTTGATCGCCCATTGACAGACGACAAAGGACGTATTTTCTGTTATGTCTTAGATGATCAACATTATGTCATCGGCGGACCAGTAAATAATGGTGGTGTCGTTTTAAGGTGGCTACGTGATGAACTACTCGCTAGTGAAGTCGAAACAGCGAAGCGATTAGGAATAGAAAGTTATGATGTGTTAACACGTATTGCTGAGAAAGTCCCACCGGGCGCTCAAGGATTATTATTTCATCCGTATCTAGCAGGAGAACGTGCGCCATTATGGACATCTGATGCACGTGGTTCATTTATTGGTTTAACACTTGCACATCAGAAAGAGCATATGATTCGCGCGGTACTCGAAGGCGTATTATTTAATCTGTATACGGTTTATTTAGCATTAGTAGAAGTGATGGGAGAGATGCCCGATACGATTAAGGCGACAGGTGGTTTTTCAAAAAGTGAATTATGGCGTCAAATGATGGCTGATATTTTTGATTGCATAGTAGAGGTTCCTGAAGCATATGAGAGTTCGTGCTTAGGCGCATGTGCGATTGGATGTCGTGCGATAGGTTTATCGGATGATTACGAGGTTATTGAACGCTGGGTTGGTAAAACGTATACGCATCAACCGAACTCAGATCATGTGCAACAATACCAAGAACTTTCATCAATATTTATTCAAATCAGTCGAGTGTTAAAGACATCTTATGCATCACTTGCACAGTTTCAACGCACACATTATAACGTAAAAGAATAGAGGGATTGATATGTTAGGAGAGTTTTGGCCGATTATAAGTGTTGTTTTAGGTATTTTATTATTATTAATATTGATTATGGCATGTAAGTTAAATACTTTTGTATCATTAATCATTACTGCTATTGTGACAGGTATTTTATTAGGGATGCCTTTTGATACTATTATTAAGACAATTGAAAGTGGAATGGGAGGAACATTAGGTCATATTGCTTTAATTTTTGGTCTAGGTGCTATGCTTGGTAAGTTGTTAGCAGATGGTGGTGGTGCAACACAAATTGCAGACACGCTTATTCAAAAGTTAGGTGTACGTTATGTACAGTGGGCAATGGTAATTGCTTCATTTATTATTGGTATTGCACTTTTCTTTGAGGTGGGACTTGTATTGCTTATTCCTCTTGTATTTACAATTGCTAAGCGTATGAATATGTCTCAATTGAAGATTGGTTTACCTATGGTGACAGCTTTATCAGTGACACATGGTTTTTTACCACCTCATCCGGGTCCGGTTGTCATTGCAAGCGAACTAAATGCACATATAGGAGAAGTCTTATTATATGGCTTTATTGTTGCCATTCCTGTGACATTAGTTGCGGGACCACTGTTTGTTAAAATTGCGCCTAAACTATCGTCAACAGCCTTTGAACGTGAAGGAGATATTTCATCATTAGGTGCTACAAAAACATTCAAAGCAGACCAATTGCCAAGTTTTGGATTGAGTACGTTTACAGCATTATTACCTGTATTATTAATGCTTTTTGCGACAGTATGGCAATTAGTTACAGGTCATACAGACGGTGCGACAAACCATTTTGAAAGTTTTATTTACTTTATTGGAACAGCTGGAACAGCAATGATGATAGCAGTATTGTTTGCGATTTTTAGTATGGGCTTAATGCGTGGTTATGCAATGAAAGATGTGATGGAAACATTAACACAAGCTATCTATCCAATTGGTATGATGCTATTGATCATTGGTGGAGGCGGTGCATTTAAACAAATTCTTATTGACGGTGGTGTAGGAGATAGTATAGAGCAATTATTTACGGATGTTAATATATCACCATTACTCCTTGCATGGCTTGTAGCAGCAGTACTTCGTCTTGCATTAGGTTCTGCAACGGTAGCTGCAATTTCTACAACAGGTATTGTTTTACCATTGTTACAGGCAGCTGATGTCAATCTTGCGCTTGTTGTTTTGGCTATTGGAGCGGGAAGTGTCTTTTGTTCGCATGTCAACGATGCAGGCTTTTGGATGTTTAAAGAATATTTTGGTTTGACAATAAAAGAGACATTCTTAACTTGGTCTATGGTAGAAACAATTATTTCAGTGAGTGGTTTGATTTTTGTTTATGCTTTGAGTTTAATTGTTTAAGACTGAAATTTAATGTGTAAATAGATAGGGATGTTGTGGTTGTAGATGAGATAATAAAACCTTTTAATGATGAAGGTTTTGTTATCTCATTTTTGTTTTTAATATATAACTCATAAAGATATAAGACATTACAAAAAAATTAAGAATATGATATTTAAGATACAAATAAGAGGAATATATTTTGTTTTCAGATAAAAATACGTATAATTAAAAAGAATATTTAAATTAATAATAGGGGGGGTACTGTGGACAAGATTACTTTTTTAAATGAACTTGAGTATCAACTGCATAAATTACCAGGTCATAAAATTGATGATATTATGAATAGTTATGAAAATTACTTTTATGAAGAAGGACTTAAAGGCTATGCTGATAGTGAGATTGTACACAGTTTGGATACCCCTAAACAAATTGCTAAACAAAAATATGCGCAATATGCCCTGAATAATGCTGAAACCAAACCTGATGTTTCTCATATTGTGCGTGCTGTTATTGCAACAATTGGTGTAAGCATCGTGACATTTTGTTTTGTGCTCATTCCTCTTGTGATTGTATCGCCATTTATTTTGGCTTTTGCATTTGCGTCACTCGGTATGATTTTATCCCCATTAATTGTCTTCATATGGAATATATGGGCAGGTCTCCATCATTTTTCAGTGAGCAACTACTTATTTAGTTTTGCATATTTTGGTTTAGGTACAATGTTTTTGGTAGTTGTAGTGAAGTTGCTTATAGGCATTCGGAACTGGCTTATTCGCTATTTGAAGTGGAATATGAACTTTATCAAAAAAGGAACGATGTAAATGATGAAAAAACTATTTATTTTTGGTATGAGTTGTTTTCTCATTTTTTTTGTCCTTGGTACGCTGGTATGGTTTGGTCTTGAAAAAAGAGGAGCATATTTGACTACGCTTCATAAAACATATAACAAAGGTGAAGTGCAACAGATGGTCGTTAATACAGACTTGACGGATGTCACCTTTAAATCGGGTTCGGATTTTCATGTCGATTATACTGGGAAAGATGGGCTAGATGTAACGAAGCAAGGACATACATTACAAATAGTAGAACGTAATAGCTCAAAGCGAAAAATGTTAAACTTAAATCCATTTAATACAGTTAAAAGCCAATTAGAGATTACTATCCCTAAAAATCAATTGAAAAATTTGAATGTACGCACGCAAGTTGCAAATGTAGATGTCGAAGGGATAACATTAGATCATGTTGTTATAGAGAATGATATGAACGGGCAAGTGGCGATGCGTAATAGTCACTTTAAACATACTCAAGTTAAAGGGTATGAAACTTTTATTAAGATTAAGAATAGTCAGTTGTTCGATAGTGATATTAGTGTAAACAAGGGTTTAATTCAAGCAGATCAGACGACCGTACGAAAAAGTATTTTTAAAGTAGGAAAAGGAGATATCACTTTATCAATGATGACCCCTCATTGTGATTTAAAAGGCATTGTAGATAAGGGCGATATTCATATGTCTTTTCAAAATACACCTAAAGACGTTCATTTTAAGCTGAATCCGACAAAGGGAGAAGCTCAATTGATTAATCCAGAACTACATCAAGGCATCAATGGTCGTGGAACCCATCAAATTGAACTTTACACGAATAACGGAGATATTATAATAGAATAAATAAACAAGAAGCGTGGAATAGCAATCTTAACGACTCAAATGATGTGCTATTCTACGCTTCTTATATTTGAAGGGTCCATATTATTTCGTTGCAAATTGAATGTCGGTATCGAGTTGACCTTTCAATTTTTTTTGATCGATGGGATGACCTTCTAACCACGATTGAAAATCAAATGCGACAGGAGACTGATTTTCTCCCAATGCGATCCAAGCAGTTAAAGTTTTAGGATCATACATTGTTGTGTGAATAGTACCACTCCAACTGTTGAACAGCTTACTATATATTTCATATTGAGGGTTATTGAAATAATGAAATACGTCAAAGCGTTGAGCAGTTTGTTTAGGGATTTGACGTTCAATACGGGCTAAACGCGCTATGGACTCTTTTGTATAATTACGATTCTCATGTGTTAATAATTCAAAATGATTGGTGCATGTATGATTATAACGAACATCTAATCCACGTGGTGTAACCTCTACAATAGCATGTGCACCAGTGGCATCTAAAACAATATAGCTAAATGAACTGCGATGTGGTAATTGTTTGAGTAATGCAATTGCCTCATCTACGTTTTGACAATATTCTAATATAAGACGACCAATCATATAACATACAAACCCGTTTGCTGGTTTTTTTCGATGCATAAAGTTATATGCCATGACAAGACCATATTCATTCATACCGTCCATTCTGCCAGTTGTACGAGACATAGGGCCGATCTGTGCATATCCTCCATCTGTCGGTTGATAGAGTTGGTAGCGTGCATCATATGTCGCAGGATGATAGTCATAATTGCGTACTAAATAACCATCCCCAATAAAAACGCTACATCCACTATCAGGAAGGCTAGTAAAACGATAGTGTGCAAAGTTTAATATCGCTTGTCGAGTTGGTATATTTAAGACATCTTGTAAACCACGTATCTCGTCCCATATACGAGGTGCAAAGGTTTGAAAGATGTGATAGGTTTCACGAATATCTATATCAAATCGAGGTACACGCTTACGCCACTCTTTTTCTCTATTTTTAAGCATTTCAGTTTGTTTTAGCCAATTTCCTACTGAAACACCGTAATCATAATGGTTTCCTCTAAAAGTCAAAATATCTGAATTCACATTTTGCATAATACGACGTCCTCTCTGCAAACTAACGTACATAATTTGTCATGATGTTGTAATGTGAGGTTAATGGTTTTATAGCAGTTGCATGACTATAATAAGTGTAACATTAATAGACTAAGACAGGGGACGATAAATATGGTTCAAAATGTGTATGTTAAAATAAAAAATTGGCTTTACCGAAACTTCACATCGTAATGATATATAATATGTAATCCTTTGATACAGAATATGAATTTTGTTATCACTTCAAGATTTTTAGAGCTTATACAGCAATTACTACATTAAAATCTATTCATAATAATATAGAAAGTACGGATAATATGATGTATAAAAAGAAACATGAATAATGCATATTTATTAACGTCTTATATCTAAAATTAATGATGAAAGTTTTTTACATTAGGAGTAATATAAATGGATTTGATGGGACTGATATTGTGAGATGTTCTTGCACTAAAAGCGATAGCAATCATTGTTTTTTCAGTTTCTTGGTAGTTGGGACTTTCAGAAGAGTAGGTGTAAAAAAGGACCATCTGCTTATCATAAATATGTGCGCGATGAATGATTTCAAAGTTCCATTGTAGATGTTCACGAGATTCCATTTGTTTCATTCGCTTACGAAGCATATCAATGAGAATAGCTTTTGTAAGTGGGACAGGCGTACCCACCTCATTAATGTAAAATGCTGCGACATGATCATCGACCATATTTTCTACACCCTCAATGTCATGGTTTTTCCAACAATTGAGTAATGAAATGTATGGCATGCAACTTACCTCTTTCTTAAATTTGTTATTCATAATGTAACATATTAATTTGAATAATTGAATATTTTTTGATTTGTTTTATAGGATTTAGGGTATTTCTTTAATGATACATAGATTATATGCTATGATGATTGTGTATACATTTTATTAATAGAGGTGAAAACAGATGTGGAACTTTATTAAAGGATTATTTAAGTTTGTATTTGCGTTAACATTTTTTACAACATTAGCAGTAGGTGCGGGTGCCGCAGTTCTTGCTTATGTCTTCAAAAAAGATTTTGAAGAGATTGAAAGCAAAACAAAAGAAATTGTTGCAGATATCGAATCAAACGTTGGATAAGAAAAAGGGGCTGAAGTAGAGTGATCATTCTACGACAGTCCTTTTCATTATATAAAAGATGTGGCACCTTTTTAAAGTTACGGCATGATTAGAACTATTTTTATGAGAAAGAACATAAGCTGATGGAGGGAATTATATGTTAACAAAGGGTTATATTGGATCTTATACTAAAAAAGACGGTAAGGGTATTTATCGTTTTGAATTAGATGAACAAGTAGGACGCATTGAAGCAATAGAAACAGGCTATGAAGTCAATGCTTCTACATATTTAAGTCAATTTCAAGATACGTTAGTTGCTGTTACCAAAAATAGTGAACGTGCAGGATTAGCAACTTTTAAAATCCATGAAGATGGAAGCCTAACTTCAACAGGAGAATGTCTTGAATCCATAAAAGGTTCTGGTTGTTATGTAGCGGTATCCCCAGATGGAGCGTATGTTTTTGAAGCAGTATATGGTGATGGTGTCGCACGCATTTATCAATTAGATCATGAAAATCATCAAGTGAGTCGATTAATTGAAGAAGTGTATCATGAATATACACCCGGACCTAATGTAGCAAGACAAGAATCTTCACATGTTCATTATTTAGATGTTACGCCAGAGCAAAAATATGTCGTCGCAGTAGATTTAGGTGCAGATTTACTTGTTACCTATCATTATGGCAACAAAGGTTTGGATGTCGCGCATCGTACGCAATTGCAGCCGGGTGATGGACCTAGACATATCACATATCATAAGACAGGACACTATGCGTATGTTGTAAACGAGTTATCGAATACTGTCGTTGTGATGCGTTATGAAGATGGGCGCTTTACTGAACTAGAACGCCATTTGACAATTCCTGAAGATTTCTTACAACCGACTAAATTGGCTGCTGTACATTTATCTCATGATCAGCGTTATTTATATATTTCTAATAGAGGTCATGATAGTATTGCGATTTTTAAAGTACTAGATGATGGTGCAAGATTAGAACAAGTAGATATTGTATCGAGCGGCGATGCTTTTCCACGTGATTTTAATATTACATCGTCAGACGATTACCTTGTTGTTGCACATGAGCAGGGAGATTCTAAAGTAACCGTATTTAAGCGTGATAAAGAGAACGGGACGTTGCATTTAGTAGATGAAACACATCAAGCTGCTGAAGGTGTTTGCGTGAAATTTTTAGCATGATTAAAAAACAGCTGATACTCAACCTAAAGTTGAAGATCAGCTGTTTTTATAAATAAAATATGGATATGCTCAATCTGTTTGACATCTGCATATGTGTAAGCATTTTGAGTGTCTTAACGATATAAGCATAAGCTAGCCTTTTTTTAAAATTTGCTTTAGGTAATTAAGTTTGCCTTTATAAGGTGGAAAGAGTAAACCTGTTTCTAACTTAGTGGTTTTAAATATATATGACTTGTCATGTGAAAATAAATTAAAGGAGTATTTACCGTGATATTGTCCTATACCCGAACCACCTATACCTCCGAAAGGTAAACGTGGGTTTGCAAGGTGTAGTACAGTATCATTAATCGCACCCCCACCAAACGATAATTCAGTTAATATACGATTTGTAACATTTTCATCTTCACTAAATAAATATAAGGCTAATGGTTTATCATAAGAATGTATCGTAGAAATTGCATCATCAAGTGTTTCATACGTCATAATAGGTAAGAGTGGACCGAATAATTCATCTTGCATGAGTGGCGAATCTAATGTGATAGCGTCATAAATACTTGGTGCAATTTTTCGTTGCTCCGTATTGCGTTCTCCCCCTATAACACAATGTTTACGTTCAGCATCCATTAATTGTGCTAAACGATCAAAATGCGAATCATTTACAATGACGCCTAAATCTTCACTGCTTAATGGAGTAGCACTATAAAACTCTATCAATGTGTTTCGTAACGCTGCAATAAAATCGGCTTTTACCTTTTTATCGATAAGAACATAATCTGGTGCGACACATGTTTGACCCGCATTCAAGAATTTACCAAAGCATATCCGTTCGCTCGCTACTTTAAGATTGGCAGTTTGATCGACAATGACAGGAGATTTACCACCTAACTCTAACGTTACAGGTGTTAAATGTTCAGCTGCTGCTTTATAGACAATTTTTCCTACTTTTTGGCTACCAGTAAAGAAAATGTGGTCAAAAGGTTCTTTTAAAAGTGCTTGAATTACACTTGCGTCGCCTTGAACAACTGATACATACTGTGGATCAAAAGTAGATGTAATAATATTCTCAATAACATCAGCGACATGTGGTGTGAGTTCTGATGGTTTAATAACGGCCGTATTTCCAGCAGCCAATGCACCAATTAATGGTTCAAATACTAATTGGAAAGGATAGTTATATGGGCCGATAATTAAGACTGTCCCTAAAGGCTCTTTCATAATAAAACTTTTTGTAGGAAAGAGCCACAATGGTGTGTCAACAGAGCGTGTCTTTGCCCATTTATGGAGTGATTTCTGAGCAAGTTTAATACTGCTGAGTGTATAGCCAATCTCAGTGGCATAAGCTTCAACATTATTTTTACCAAGATCAATAGCTAACGCCGATAATAATGCTTTTTCGTGTTGTTTGATACTTTTAGCAAGGCACTTTAACTGTTTTTTACGAAATTTTAATGATTTCGTCTCATGTGTATTAAAATAGTCTTTAGATTGTTGTACATGTTGTGTAAAGTCAGTCATTATAACAACCCTTTCTATAATTAAGAATAGGAGAAAAAGGCTGAGCTACGGGATGGTAACTCAGCCTAGAAGGATATTACGCCTTATATGCAGCAAGGGAAGCATTCTTTTCAAACTGTTTACGCACATAGCTGCAAGAAGGAATGATCTTCAAGTTTTCTTGCTGTGCTTTATCAATCACACAATCAAACAATTGCTTAGCTACGCCACCGCCACGGAGTGAAGGATCGACAAATGTATGATTAACATCAATTGTTTGTTCGTCATGATAATTAAAAGTTATTTCGGCTAATGGTGCGTCGGCATTGTCTCCGATATAAAATGCATTTTTGGTTTCATGAATATCGTATGTCATGCTTCATCACAACCTTTGTATTAAAATTATTTTGTGAGTTCTGAAGTAATCGGTGGAACGATTTGCTTTTTACGTGAAACGACACCTGATAGAAAGGCAGCATTATGATCGAGTGTTGTATTAAATGCAGAAGCAATACGCTCTTTTTCGGCACCAACCACTAAAATTTTAGAGTCGCTGTTGATAATATCTGTAATGGCAAGAACGAAAATATCATATCCATTTTCAACACTTGCTTTGTTCATAGCATGCTCAAGTGCTTCTTGTCTTGCAAACACTTCGTCTATATCTACTGTATTGACTTGTCCAATGCGTACTGTATAATCTCCCATACTGAAAGATTTAGCATCTGCATCTAACAGAGCTTCTTCTGATTTGTCTGCTGTGGATGCACCGGCTTTGAGCATATTCAGACCGTATTCGTCTAAATTGACATTGGCAATAGTCGCTAATGCTTTTGCAGCCTCAACATCTTGAGTGGTACATGTTGGTGATTTGAACAATAAGCTGTCTGAAATAATTGCTGAAATCATTAAACCTGCAATTTCAGGACGGATTTCAAAGTTTTGTTCTTTATACATCTTATACAAAATAGTAGCTGTACAGCCGACAGGTTCTGCACGGTAATATAAAGGACTTGCTGTTTCAAAGTTAGCGATACGATGGTGATCAATAACATGCTTAATTACCGCTTTATCAATAGTAGCCGCACTTTGTTGGAATTCATTGTGATCAACTAGGATAACCTCTTGATCTGTTAAATCATCTGCTAATAAAGTAGGTGCTGCTACGTTGAAATAATCTAAAGCATATTGTGTTTCTGGGCTGACATCGCCTAAGCGATAGGCTTTAGCAGCATCATTACCATTTTGTTGTTCGAAGTCTGCCATAATAATAGCAGATGAAATTGCGTCTGTGTCTGGGTTTTGATGACCAAAAATATAAGTTGTCATTGTTTTAATCTCCTTAATATAACATTTCTTAATGCCATTTTATCATGGAGCAAATGGTTTATTCTACCTCTGCGCCTAAACTGTTTTGAAAGTGTGATAGCGCCCAATCGTGACCAACAGGATTAAATGAAGCTACGCCTTGTTTAGGGATAATCAAGTGATACCCTAAATTGTAGGCACTGATTGCTGTATGGAGTACACAAATATCTGTACAAACACCCACAATCTCAAGTGTATCGATATGACGCTCTCGCAGTAAACTATCAAGAGGTGTACCATAAAAAGAATCATAGCGACGTTTATCAATAAAATGTACAAAAGGGTGATCTTGTAGTTGTTTATAAATGCTTTGAATTTCACCGTATAATTGGCGACCTGCTGTACCGTTAATATTATGTGGTGGAAAAAGTTGTGTTTCAGGGTGATAGGGATCTTCTTCAAAGTGTAAATCCATTAAGAAAAAAATAGGTGTTTCTGTCTCGGCATAGTCTCGAATACGTTGGGCGATAAAAGGTTCGATATGTTGACCCGCTACGCCACACGTGAGCTTGCCATCGTCTGCAATAAAGTCGTATGAATAATCTACAATTAACAATGCTTTATTTGTCATAAACTTCCTCCTAAAGGGTATATTGATTTAAGAAGCGATTATATAAGTATAGTATAACGATTATTAAGGAGGCGTCTACATCATTGAACATTAATGTGAGAGATTTTGGTGCAACGACAGGTAATATGCTAAAAGATACAATAGGTATTCAACGCGCCTTGAACCAAGCGAAACGAGGACCAGTTACAGTATACATACCAGCAGGAACATATCATATTACAAAGGCTTTGAAAATTTATAATGAAACGACACTTATTCTTGATGACGAGGCAACATTATTGCGCACTGGACGAGATGCATTGCTAAAAAATGGATCAAGCTTAAAGCGTTATAAAGGATATGAAGGTAATGGAAATATTCATATTCAAGGCGGGACGTTTGATATGAATGGCAATGTATACCCCTATAATAATACAGCGATGTGTTTAGGGCATGCACGAGAAATCGAAGTGTATGACGTAACGATTAAAAATGTGATCGGTGGGCACGGTATTGATGCATGTGGAGTAGATGGACTTTATATTCATGAATGTGACTTCCTTGGCTTTTATGATATAAAGGGTGATCGTTCATTCTCAGAAGCAATCCAATTAGACTTATTTGTTAAAGGAGCGTTTCCTAAATTTGGACGCAATGATGGTACAATTACCAAAAATGCAGTGATTGAGCATTGTTATTTTGGCAACTCTCATGAAGGAAAGATGAATGCATGGAACCGTGCTATTGGGTCACATGCTAGTCGTGTAGATTATTATTATGAGAACGTTGTTATACAACACAATGTATTTAATGGGATGCAAGATTATGCGTTGACACCGCTTAAAGTGAAAAATATGATGATTCATAACAATATTTTTCTAAATTGTCGAGGCGGTATTCGATATTTAGGTGTGTATCAAGGGAAAAATGCAGTTACATTTGATGGTCGACATCACATTAAGCAAGGTGGAAAAGGGTTGTACGTTATCGATAATATATTTACTCATATTGGAGATAAAGATACTTTACATTTTCGTAGTCATCCAGAGGCACCACACCACCATATTGAGATTCTTAATAATCATTTTCAACAAAATTGTGCACCGATTCAACTTACTGCTATTGATCATATTATTGTAGATCAGAGTCAAAATATGCCAACAATTCATCAGAAATATGTGCAATAAGAGATGGTTATAGAAAATGAAGGTCTGTTGCAAAGAAAGATAGAAAATATGATGAATGATTTAACGTAGTAGTATGCTCTTAATATTTCAGATATACCACGATAACTGAGTGTATGCCTTAGGTAGTCGCTAACAGCTGCGGTGATGATGTCTTGATTAATTTGTCCATATTTGAAATAGTTCATATTTGTTAAATGATAATACAAAGTTAACTTTGCAACAGAACCAAGCGTCATATACAACACAATAACGCATTTATATAAATATTACTTTAAGTTTCTAAATATATGACGCATCCAATATTCCTAGTATATTTTAGTGTTTTCTATAATCGCTCAATAAAATACGATATATTGCCTTTCCTCAAATAAGACAATCAAGTTAGAAACTTTACTCATAATTGTTGATTCACTCATCAGGGCTGTGTGAGTTGAATCGCCCAAGAGATTGTACATTGAAGTCTAAAGTCTCGAGAATTGTACGGATTTTGTCTAAGACTTGTTGGTCTGGACAGACAGCCTGTACAAAAAAGCGATACATACCTAACTGTGTCTTTAGTGGTCGCGACTCAATCCATGATAAGTTTACATTGAATAAAGCAAACGTATTTAAGATACTCGCTAAAAGACCGGGTTTGTCTTGTTGAGGGGTAATAACGAGCAAGCAAGAGCGGCCGCTATGATGTTTTACAGTGTCAGCATGTTGCAATACTAGAAAGCGTGTTTGATTATGTGGATAATCTTCAATATGCGTAGCTATTGGCGTGAAGCCGTACATTTCGCCACTTCCTAGCGGTGCAATGGCTGCTGTTGTATCATTGATATAGTCCAGAGCAGATATCGTACTATGAGTATAAGCATATGCAAGTTGATGACGCTGTATAAATTTTTGTGTTTGACTGATCGCTGGACCGATAGAATATACTTTTTTAATCGATGCTAGAGATTGGCTCGATTTCACGTATAGTCCGAATGTAACGTCAAGAAAAACTTCTCCTACAACAGTAAAAGGTTGTTCGACCAATGTATCCGCTACGATATTAATCGTGCCTTCGATTGCATTTTCAATAGGAACGATTGCCTGACCATCTGTATCATCAATCAGAGCAGTCATCACTTCATGTAGCTGATTTTTAGGCGATAATACGATATGCTCATGCTTATCATTGCAATATTGCTGAGCTGCGAGATATGAAAATGTTCCTTGTGGTCCTAAATAGTATAAATACATAGCGTCACCTCTTCTATTTGATTTCGTTTAATTGTACATGATATCAATGAAAAGGACAGCTAGAATTTGTTTTTTCTTTATAAAAAAAGTTGGGTTCACGCATGTCGTTGCGATAGCCATGATGATAATTAGCAGTTAATGTAGGGGATAAAGGTGGTGCAAGCCATGACCATTTCCCTGTGACCTCGCGTCCTTGTTTACATTCCGTTCGTTCAAATTGTTCAAATTGTTTGGCAGCTGTTAGATGATCTACCATTGATATTCCAGCCTCTCGAAATGAGTGATAGACAGCATCATTTGTTTCGATGAGAACCCGATCTTTATTAAATGATGTATTACGTAATGTATCGAAATCCATTGCTTCAGCGAGTGTCTCGAGCAAGTTGTAGCGGTATGTATCAGTAAAGTTTCGGACAGCAATTTCATTGACCATATACCACCCATTAAAAGGTACAGTTGGATATGTGATGCCTCCAATTTTTAAATCCATACTTGAAATGATTGGGACAGCATACCATTTCAAACCGAGGTCAGCTACTTTAGGATAGCGTTTGTGTTTAATCGCAACTTCTAAAATTAAGTCTTTTGGATATTCATGATAGGTTATGGGTTGTCCAGGAAGTTGATAAATTAAAGGTAAAACATCAAAATCTGTGCCAGCACCACGCCACCCTAATCGCTCAGCTAATTGTGTAACAGTTCTTTCTGCGGGATCCCCTTTATCGATATAACCTGCGTAACGAATCAGTTGATTATTGAAAATTTTTGGTCCTTTTTCATGAGAGGGTGCGAAAATAGTAATACAAGGTTTGATGCGCCCATTATTCGTTGCGAAAGAAATATGCTCATGAATCGCCTCTATAAAAGGGGCTTCTTCTTTAATATCCCGTGCATCTTTCACAACAAGACTTTCCCAGAAGAGTCTACCAATGCAACGATTGGAATTGCGCCACGCTACACGTGCGCCATATATCAGTTCTTGAGTCGTGTGACGATAAGTGCCTGTCTTTTTAATTTCGTTTTCAATTTCTGTTAGTCGTTTTTGACAATCAGTTTGGGATAACTTTAATTCTGTATACATTTCTGTTATGAATGTTTGTGCTTTCTTTAGCATTTTCCCCACCTCCCTTTTATTATAGGCAAATTTCTTTTTAGAATGATAGTGTTTTCATAAATGTCATCGTTTTGTCGATTTGAACGTCAAAGCTACGATAAAGTCATTATTCAATAAGTATGCGTGTACAATTTGGTCATGTTTTATATCGAATAGATAAGGTGTATATATCAATCATAGCGTTCCTAACGTTTCATTATTTTTCATAACTTTTTATGATATGATAAGAATATCTATATCCAAAATAAAATGTAAACAAAAGGAGTAGAATATGTACCAGTTTGATGATGACAGTTTTATGCTGCACAACGATTTATATCAAATTAATATGGCAGAGTCGTATTGGTTTGATGGTATTCATGAACGTAAAGCAGTATTTGATTTATATTTTAGAAAGATGCCCTTTGGAAGTGGTTACGCCGTTTTCAATGGTTTGCGTAGAGTGATTGACTTTATCGAGCATTGCCATTTCTCTAAAAGTGATATTGCATATTTAAAGTCGTTAGGCTATCGTGATGATTTTTTAGCATATCTTGCGGATTTACGATTTACCGGTAATATTCGTGCCATGCAAGAAGGGGAATTATGTTTTAATAATGAGCCATTACTCCGTGTTGAAGCCCCATTGATTCAAGCACAACTTATTGAAACAGCATTGTTGAATATTATCAATTTCCAAACACTTATATCGACTAAAGCCAGTTTGATTAAACAGGTGGCACCCAACGATACATTAATGGAGTTTGGTACACGTCGTGCGCATGAAATGGATGCGGCATTATGGGGAGCGCGTGCAGCAATCATTGGTGGTTTTGATTCGACAAGTAATGTTCGAGCAGGTAAGTTGTTCGATCTTCCAGTTTCAGGGACGCATGCGCATGCTTTTGTTCAAACATATGGCGATGAATACACCGCTTTTAAAAAATATGCAGAGCGTCATAAAAATTGTGTATTTTTAGTTGATACGTTTCATACATTGAAATCAGGCGTACCTCATGCGATTCGTGTTGCTAAAGAATTAGGTGATCAAATTAATTTTATAGGTATTCGCTTAGATTCTGGGGATATTGCATATTTGTCTAAAGAAGCACGCAAGATGTTGGATGCAGCTGGTTTTACAGATGCTAAAATTGTAGCGTCTAATGATTTAGATGAAGCGACAATCTCAAGTTTGAAAGCACAAGGTGCAGCCGTGGATGCTTGGGGCGTTGGTACTAAGCTGATAACTGCATATCAACAACCGGCGTTAGGAGCGGTATATAAAATGGTGGCAGTTGAAAATGCATCAGGTGAATTAGTAGATCGTATTAAGTTATCAAATAATGCAGAAAAAGTTACAACACCCGGCAAGAAAAAAGTATATCGTATTATTAACACAAAGACGAATAAGTCAGAGGGAGACTATATAACGCTAGATTACGAAAAGCCAGAACAAGTATCAAAATTGAAAATGTTTCATCCGATTCATACGTATAAAATGAAATATATTAAACATTTTAAAGCAGTAGATTTACATCATGATATTTTTATAGCAGGTCGACGTGTATATGAATGTCCGACTGTACAAGAAGCTAAAGATTACTTAGTTCAAAACTTAGAGTTATTATGGGAAGAGAATAAGCGTTATTTAAACCCTGAGGAATACCCCGTAGATTTAAGTACAGCTTGTTGGGAAAATAAACAGAAACGCATTTTTGAAGTGGCAGAAAACGTCAAAGAAATGGAGGAAACCAATGACTAAGCTCCAAGACATCATTGTAAAAGAAATGAAAGTACAGCCAACAATTGATAGTGGTGAGACAGTAGAAATATTGAAAAACTTTATAAAGGAATATGTAAAGGCGCATACTTTTGTAAAAACATTGGTTTTAGGTATTTCTGGCGGACAAGATTCGACATTAGCAGGACGAATTGCACAGCTTGCAGTTAATGATCTCAACGCCACAACCGATCATCACTATGAATTTATTGCGGTCAAGTTACCTTATGGTGTTCAACGTGATGCAGATGAAGTAGAGGATGCATTAGCTTTTATTGAACCAGACCGTACGATAACAGTGAATATTAAACCCGCCGTAGATCAAAGTGTAGCATCACTAAACGAAGCAGGTATTCCGCTGACAGATTTTCAAAAAGGCAATGAAAAAGCAAGAGAGCGTATGAAAGTGCAGTATGCTATTGCAGCTCATACGGGTGGAATTGTGATAGGTACAGATCACTCAGCTGAAAATATTACAGGCTTTTTTACAAAATACGGTGATGGTGCGGCAGATATTGCACCACTCTTCGGTTTGAATAAGCGCCAAGGCAAACAATTATTAAAGTATCTTGGTGCACCAGAACATCTTTATGAAAAAATACCTACAGCGGATTTGGAAGATGATCAGCCACAATTACCAGATGAAACGGCATTAGGTGTTACATATAATGCGATTGACGATTATTTGGAAGGTAAAGCTGTAGAAGCTGAAGCGGCAGCTACAATTGAGCGCCATTACCTTAGAAATGCACATAAACGTGAATTGGCATATACACGTTTTACATGGCCTAAGTCAAAATATTAATGACAAACGTATACTGACTTGATAGAATAAGCTATATTTTATTAAGGAAGAGGATGCGTATGAGTCTGATAAACGATAACCCATGGCTGATGCTCGTTGCAATATTTTTGATCAATGTGGCATATGTTACTGCACTGACAATGCGTGTGATATTGACATTAAAAGGTTACCGATATGTCGCAGCAATTGTGAGTTTTGTTGAGGTTTTAGTGTATGTGATTGGATTAGGCTTAGTAATGTCGAGTTTAGATCAGATACAAAATATCATAGCCTATGCGTTGGGCTTTTCGGTAGGTATTATTGTAGGCATGAAAATCGAAGAAAAGCTGGCTTTAGGTTATTCTGTTGTTAATGTAACAACGGTTAATTTTGAATTGGAGTTACCACGCCAACTACGTGAACTAGGATATGGTGTCACACATTTTGGTGCACATGGACGTGATGGCGAAAGGCTTGTTATGCAAATTTTAACACCACGTCGTTATGAATTAAAATTAATGGATACGATTAAACAACTGGATCCGAAAGCGTTCGTTATTGCGTACGAACCACGCACGATTCATGGTGGTTTTTGGGTCAAAGGTGTACGCAGTAAAAAAGTAAAGGCGTATGATACAGATGAAATTTAAAGTAGAAGTAAATGAGACGATACAGGACTGTTTAGCGCGTATGAAAGCAGCAGGCTATATGCCGGTTAAGCGCTACGAAAAACCTATCTTTAAAGAGCGACAGGATGGTACAGTCGAAGTATTGAGACAAGAGATCATATTTACGGGTCAAAAAATAGAACAGTAATAGAAACGATTCAATAGAAAGGCGATGGCACTTTGAATAAAGTCCATCGTTTTTTTGGATTTAAAACGTACTTTAAATGTAATTCTGATTACAAAGTTCGTTTTTAAAAGATTGAAAGGAGTTTTGGGTTTTTATTTTTACTGTATAAACACTTGATTACGAACGTTAAATTTGATTGAATAGAATATGTAGAATGAGTGTTGATTTGTTATAATAAAAACTATCATATTGAAGATTGGAGTTTATCACTAATGATTGAACGTTATTCAAGGGAAGAAATGTCTCGTATTTGGACAGATCAAAATCGCTATGAAGCATGGTTAGAAGTAGAGATTCTTGCAAGTGAAGCTTGGAGTGAGCTGGGTTATATTCCTAAAGAAGATGTCAAGAAAATTCGCGATCATGCACGTGTTGATGTGGAACGTGCAAAAGAAATTGAACAAGAGACGCGTCATGATGTTGTAGCATTTACACGTCAAGTCTCTGAAACACTCGGTGAAGAGCGTAAATGGGTGCACTATGGCTTGACATCTACAGACGTCGTTGATACAGCGTTAAGCTATCAAGTGAAACAAGCAAACGATATTATTGAAAAAGATTTAGAACGTTTTATCGAAGTATTAGCAGCTAAAGCTAAAAAATACAAAACAACATTGATGATGGGACGCACACACGGTGTACATGCTGAACCTACAACATTTGGTTTGAAAATGGCTTTATGGTACGCAGAAATGGAGCGTAACCTCACACGATTCAAACGTGTTCGTGAAGAGATTGAAGTTGGCAAAATGAGTGGTGCAGTAGGAACGTTTGCGAATATCCCACCAGAAATTGAAGCATATGTATGCAAACATTTAGGTATCGGTACAGCACCTATTTCAACACAAACATTACAACGTGATCGACACGCTTATTACATTGCAACGTTGAGTTTAATTGCGACTTCTCTTGAAAAGTTTGCTGTCGAAATTCGTAACTTACAAAAAACGGAAACGCGTGAAGTAGAAGAAGCATTTGCAAAAGGACAGAAAGGTTCATCTGCAATGCCACATAAGCGTAACCCTATTGGCTCTGAAAATATTACAGGTATTGCACGCGTGATTCGTGGATATATCACAACTGCGTATGAAAACGTTGCTTTATGGCATGAGCGTGATATTTCTCATTCTTCAGCAGAACGCATTATGCTTCCGGATGTAACGATTGCATTAGATTATGCATTGAACCGATTTACAAATATTGTAGACCGCTTAACAATATATGAAGATAATATGGCAGACAACATGAACAAAACATTTGGACTGATTTATTCACAACGTGTGCTACTCGCATTGATCGATAAAGGCATGGTTCGTGAAGAAGCTTATGATACAGTTCAACCTAAAGCAATGACATCATGGCAAACAAAGACACCGTTTAGAGAACTTGTGGAAGCAGATTCAAAAATTACAAACAAATTATCTAAAGAAGATTTAGATGCATGCTTTGATCCTAGACATCACCTTAATCAAGTTGATACAATATTTAAAAGAGTAGGTTTGGAGTAGAAGGACTACACTTTTTTCTCTTCATTCGTTAAAATGAAGAGAGATTAAATGATATAGGGGTTGTTTGCATGCAAATTGAGAAACTACGTGGAAAGGCATTAGATGAACTGTTTGACGCGATCCTGACTTTAGAAACGCGTGAAGAATGCTATGAATTTTTTGATGATTTATGCACTGTTAATGAGATTCAATCATTGTCGCAACGTTTGCAAGTAGCGAAAATGATTAAGCAAGGCTACACTTATGCAACTATTGAGCAGGAATCGGGAGCATCAACTGCTACGATTTCACGTGTTAAACGCTCGTTGCAATGGGGAAATGACGCCTATACTATGATTTTAGAGAGAATGAATATCGAAACGAAAAAGTAAATGATATATTTGTATGAGCGATACGCACATCTATGAGATTACGAGATGATGTTATCGCTCATTTTTTGTTCGATTTTTCTTTTTGAATTATAAAGATGTTATTTAGAACATGGTCTGTAAAAATGCTATAATATGTTGTATGAATTTTTAAAGGAGCAGTGCGTGTGATGTACGATATTAAACAATGGCGCCATATTTTTAAGTTAGACCCGGCTAAAGCAATTTCTGATCATGATTTAGATGCAATTTGTATGTCGAATACAGATGCCATTATGATTGGCGGAACGGATGATGTGACAGAAGACAATGTGATTCAACTCATGAGTCGAGTACGCCGTTATCCATTACCGTTAGCACTTGAAATTTCAAATCTTGAAAGTATTATGCCGGGATTTGATTTTTATTTTGTACCCACCGTTTTAAATAGTACAGAAGTTCGTTTTCATAACGGTTTATTACATCGTGCATTAAAACAGTATGGTCATATGATTAATTTTGATGAACTTGTATTTGAAGGTTATGTCGTTCTAAACCCAGAGAGTAAGGTGAGTCAATATACACGGGCCATAACAAGTTTACAAACAGAAGATATCGAGGCGTATGCACAAATGGCAAATGATGTATATCATCTGCCCGTTTTATATCTTGAATACAGTGGCGTGTATGGTAATCCCGAAGATGTACTTGCAGCAAAACAGTACACTACGGAAACGCAATTATTTTATGGTGGCGGGATTAACTCTTTGGCTCGCGCACAAGAAATGTCAGCAATTGCAGATACAATCATTGTAGGTAATGTTATATATGAGGATATTAAACAAGCATTAAAAACGACTAAGATAAAGGAGAAAGCACAATGAATCCACTTGTGAAAAATATGAACACTGAACAAAGTGAAGCGGTGCGCACAACAGAAGGCCCGCTTTTAATTATGGCAGGCGCAGGTTCTGGGAAAACACGTGTTTTGACACATCGTATCGCATATTTATTAGACGAAAAAGATGTATCTCCTTATAATATTTTGGCAATTACATTTACAAATAAGGCAGCCAAAGAAATGAAAGACCGTGTCCAAGCATTAGTTGGAGAAGCAGCAGAAGTCATCTGGATGTCTACATTTCATGCGATGTGTGTACGTATTTTAAGACGTGATGTAGATCGTATTGGAATAGAGCGTAATTTTACGATTATTGACCCGACTGATCAAAAATCAGTGATTAAAGATGTACTAAAACGTGAAAATATTGATCCTAAACAATACGAACCACGTTCATTTATAACGCAAATTAGTCATTTAAAAAACGAACTCAAAACACCGGCAATGGCAATGGAAGAAGCACACGATTTTAAAGCAATTATGACTGCTAAAGTATATGAAGGGTATCAGAAGCAACTGATTCGCAATCAAGCACTTGATTTTGATGATTTAATTATGACAACTATTCAACTGTTCGAACGTGTACCTGAAGTTTTGGCGTATTATCAAAATAAATTTCAATACATTCATGTGGATGAGTACCAAGATACCAATAAGGCACAATATACATTAGTCAATTTGATTGCTAAAAAGTTTAAAAATTTATGTGTCGTTGGGGATTCTGATCAATCTATTTACGGATGGCGTGGTGCAGATATTCAAAATATTTTATCATTCGAAGAGGATTATCCGACAGCAAAAACCATTTACTTAGAACAAAATTATCGTTCGACTAAGACAATTTTAACTGCAGCGAACGAAGTGATTCGTCATAATACAGAGCGAAAACCTAAAGGACTATGGACTGCGAATACACAAGGAGAAAAGATTCATTACTATGAAGCTCAAAATGAACGAGATGAAGCACAATACGTTATACGTGAAATCTTAAAACATCAGAAGTTAGGTAAGAAACTAAGTGATATTGCTGTTTTGTATCGTACAAATGCGCAGTCACGTGTACTTGAAGAAACAATGCTGAAGTCCAACTTACCTTATGTCATGGTAGGGGGGATGAAGTTCTATGACCGTAAAGAGATTAAAGATCTATTAAGCTATATACGTTTAATTGCTAATAGTGCAGATGATATAAGTTTAGAACGTATCATTAATGTACCTAAACGAGGTATCGGTCCATCATCCATTGAGAAAATTAAAGCCTACGCAAATAGTCATAATATCAGTATGTTTGATGCACTAGCGGAAGTTGATTTTATCGGTCTTTCAAAAAAAGTAACACAAGCAGCGGCAGAATTTTATGAGATGATGACGCATCTCATGGCAGAGCAAGAATTTTTGGAAATTACGGATATTGTAAATGAAACTTTAGACAAATCGGGTTATCGTCAAATGCTTGAAAATGAAGATACTTTGGAAGCGAGAAGTCGTTTAGAAAACCTTGATGAGTTCATGTCTGTACCGAGTGATTATGAAGAAAATACACCGCTTGAAGAACAATCATTAATTAACTTTTTAACTGATCTCTCACTCGTTGCAGAAGTTGATGATGTTGACTTTGAAGAAGGGGTAACATTGATGACAATGCATGCAGCAAAAGGTCTGGAGTTTCCAGTTGTTTTTATTGTAGGTATGGAAGAAACAATTTTCCCGCATATTCGCGCGATTAAAAGCGGAGAAGATCACGAAATGGAAGAAGAACGTCGTATATGTTATGTGGCGATTACGCGTGCCGAAGAAATACTATATCTCACACATGCTACAACACGTAAGTTATTCGGACAATCTCAATCCAACAGACGCTCACGCTTTTTAGGAGAACTGCCAGAAGACCTATTAGAACGCCCTGTACGTCAGGAGGCTGTATCCATAAAGCAACGTCAAGGACGTCCTGAAAAACGTAGATTTAGTCAGAGAACAACAGGTACATCCATGCGTTCTCAGTCCACGCATACAGATTGGAATGTAGGAGATAAAGTGATTCATAAATCATGGGGAGAAGGTATGGTATCGAACGTCAATGAAAAGGGCGGTTCTATCGAGTTGGATATCATCTTTAAATCAGAAGGTCCTAAGCGTTTAATTGCACAGTTTGCACCATTAAAGAAAAAGGAGGAGTAATGTAGTGGGGGAGCTTAACAAAAGAGTGGCAACATTGCATCAATTGTTGCATCAATATAATTATGAATATCATGTGCAAGATCATCCCAGTGTCCCAGATGCAGAATATGATCAATTGTTAGCGGAATTAATTCATATTGAGGAAAAACATCCAGAATTGCGAACAGCAGATTCACCAACTGTTCGTGTAGGAGGACAGGCACAATCTACATTCAATAAAGTCCAACATGATACGCCGATGCTTAGCTTAGGAAATGCTTTTAATGAAGAAGATTTACGTCGTTTTGATCAACGTGTACGTGAAGCAGTTGGTGCAGTGACATATATGTGTGAGTTGAAAATAGATGGATTAGCAGTATCATTGAAATATGTTAATGGTCGATTTGTGCAAGGCCTAACACGTGGAGATGGAACAATAGGCGAAGACATCACAGAAAATTTGAAAACAATTTATGCGATTCCATTAACATTGAAGTCTCCAATTTCATTTGAAGTGCGTGGAGAAGCTTTTATGCCACGTTCATCATTTTTGCACTTAAACGAAATGAAAAAGAAAAACGAGGAGCAACCTTTTGCTAATCCACGTAATGCAGCAGCAGGGTCATTGCGACAATTAGACTCCAAGTTAGCAGCTGCACGTAAATTGGATATTTTCCTATATAGCATTAACGATTTTACAGAATTAGAAGCAACTTCCCAAAGTGAAGCATTAGATGAGTTGGATGCACTTGGTTTTAAAACGAATCAGGAACGCCGAGAGGTAACCTCCATTGATGGCGTGTTAGATTACATTGCATATTGGACAGAACATAGAGAAAAATTGCCATATGATATTGATGGCATTGTGATTAAAGTGAATGACATTGATCATCAAGATGAAATGGGATTCACACAAAAATCTCCACGCTGGGCAATCGCCTATAAATTTCCTGCTGAAGAAGTGGTATCCACTTTACAAAATATTGAATTGAGTATTGGTCGTACAGGAGTAGTAACACCAACAGCAGTATTAGAACCTGTACGTGTAGCTGGAACAACAGTATCACGTGCATCATTACATAATGAAGATTTGATTCATGACAAAGATATTCGAATTGGTGACAGTGTAGTGGTTAAAAAGGCAGGAGATATTATTCCAGAAGTTGTACGTGTTGTGATAGAACGTCGTCCAAAAGGTACTAAAACATACCATATGCCAACGCACTGCCCGAGCTGTAATCATGAGTTGGTACGCATCGAAGGTGAAGTGGCATTGCGATGTATTAATCCGAAATGTCAGGCACAGCTCGTAGAAGGATTGATTCATTTTGTATCGCGTCAGGCCATGAATATTGATGGTTTAGGCACAAAAATTATTGAACAGCTATATGAGCATGAATTGATTCGAGATGTAGCGGATATTTTTTATTTAACACAAGAGGATTTACTTCCATTAGAGCGTATGGGAGAGAAAAAAGTACAAAATTTACTTTCAGCGATTGAAGCATCAAAACAACGTTCCCTAGAACATTTATTATTTGGTTTGGGTATTCGTCATCTTGGAGTGAAAGCGAGTCAAGTGTTAGCAGAAAAATACGAAACAATGGAACGTTTACTTGCCGTTACTGAGGAAGAGCTGGTAACCATTCATGACGTTGGTGAAAAATTAGCACAATCATTTGTAACGTATATGGCGAATAAAGATATTCGTGCATTACTTGATAAACTTACAGCTCAAGGTGTAAATATGACTTTTACTGGACAAAAATTATCACAAGTAGAAGGACACCCGGATTTTCAAGGGAAAACGATTGTGTTAACAGGTAAACTACAGCAAATGACGCGCTCAGAAGCATCACAATGGTTAAAACAACAAGGTGCAAAAGTGACAAATAGTGTAACTCGATCAACAGACCTTGTAATTGTGGGAGTAGACGCTGGTTCAAAATTAGTTAAGGCAGAGACACTCGGTACGCCTATTTGGAATGAGCAAGATTTTATAGATAAGCAAAGTGAGATGAGTGAAGTATGAGAAAGCAGGCGATAAAACGAATATTTGCAGCAGTATTAGGGCTGAGTCTATTATTGACAGCCTGTGCACCAACAGATGATGAACAACCCAAGCAAGATACAGAACAAAACACCTCTAAAAAACAAAGTAAAGTCAAAGATATGGCAACAGATAAAAATGTACAAGGTGAAAATTATCGTACAATTTTGCCGTTTAAAGAAAGTCAAGCAAGAGGTCTTGTGCAAGAAGAAATGGCGAACAGTTACAATGGTGAAGATTTTGAAGATGGTCTGTTAAAAATAAGCAAAGAAGTTTTTCCAACAGATAAATATTTATATCAAGATGGTCAATTTTTAGATAAAGATACGATTCGTGCTTACTTAAAACCTAAATTTACTAAAAAAGAACTTGAAAAAATGAGCGATGAAGAAAAAGAAAAAAATAATGCGACAGAAAATTTAGGATTGAATCCATCTGTTCACGGTGAAAAAGATCCAGAAAAAATTGCTAAAAACTCACCTGCATTGCTGTCTAATATTTTAGAACAAGATTTTTATGGTACAAGTGATACAAAAGGCAAGGATATTAAAGGAATGACAATTGGTCTTGCGATGAATAGTGTGTACTATTATCAAAAAGAACAATACGGTGAGACATATAGTAAAAAGCTTGATAAAAAAGAAGTGAAACAAAAAGGTCAAGAAATGGCAGACGAGATGTTGTCACGTTTAAGAGAAAATGATCAGCTTAAAGATATTCCAATTACATTTGCAATTTATATCCAATCTAGTGAAGAAGATATTGTACCCGGACATTTCGTGAGTTATGCAGTCTCTGAAGAAAAAGGCTCTAAATTGAATGAGTGGAAAAAGGTAGATGCACAGTCCGTACTATTACCATCAAGTGAAGCAGCAGAGTTAGATGATAATTTGAATAATAACTTCCAAGATTTTAATAGTAGTTTGCAATCCTACTTTAATAACTTTACACAGGCTGTGGGTAAAGCTAAATTTATCAGTAAAAAGGTAGACAACCTTGTCGTAGACTTACCTATTGATTATTATGGTAAGGCTGAGTTGATTGGTATTACACAATATGTGACGCAATTAGCTGAAAAAGATTTTAAAGATGTTCCAACATATGAGATTCATATTAAAGATGGCAGTCAACCTCGAGCACTCATTACTAAAACGAAAGATGATTCTGAGCCACAAGTACATATCTATAATCAATAAATCAAGTGTCACTGTTTATTAGTGACTTCACCTTTTGTGGTGGGATGGCATATGCTGTCTCACCTTTTTTGGTATATAAAAAGCGCACAACTTGAATGGATTGTACGTTTAGACACCTTAACTATTTCTATGTATATAAAATTATAATAAAAATAAAATGCGGTACTTTTAATGATCTATCCACCACAGAAGATGGACAGCCATTTTAATAAACAGTGGCATTTTTATATAGTTTTCACTTATAAATAGATAGTATTTTTATATTAGACGATAGTGTTATTGTTTTATAAAATGCAAATAATACAAAATAATGAAGGGGTGTTGTGATATGAATTATTCTCCAAAACAAGGTATTAGAAGTCATGGTCTGCCATATGATCCGTTTAAAAGCAGTACAGTACCACGTCCGATTGGTTGGATATCCACACAATCTAAAGAAGGTGTAGATAATTTAGCACCATACAGCCAATATCAAAATTTAACATGGGATCCCCCAATGGTCATGTTTGCTGCCAATCAGTCTGTATTAGGTGATCATGAACGCAAAGATACTGTGAAAAATGCAGAAGAAACAGGTTGGTTTGTTTGGAATATGGCGACATATGATTTAAGAGAAGCGGTGAACTTATCAGCTAAAGCATTGCCGCCCGAAGAAGACGAATTTGAGTTTGCAGGTGTAACGAAAGAACAATGTATTGAAGCGCCAGGTTATCGTGTTAAAGAATCGCCTGTACACTTTGAATGTGAATATGTTCAAACGATCCGAATTCCGACAGGGGATCCTGTGTCAACAGTAGATATTGTTATCGGTCGTGTTGCACAAGTACATATTGAAGATCATGTGATTTTAGATAACGGGAAGCTAGATATTAAATCGATAAGACCCATCGCCCGTTTAGGATATTATGATTACACAGTTGTAGATGAAATTTTTGAAATGAAAGCACCTGCAGCATCGAAAGAAGAATTAGCTGGACTAGAAGGGCGTAATTTCGATAATAAATCGTAACAATAAAATACCATTTCATTGACCTTGTGCTGAAAATGATAAAACAAAGGGAAGTGAGCTTTAAGTACGATTCGGTCTAGTGCTTATAGTAAATGAGATATTTTAAATGTTCACTTGTAACATTAGGAGAGGTGCATCAATTTTATGTGAACATATAAGTAAATATATGCAAATAGTAGTATGTGCCTGAAGTGGAAATGTGTTTTAACAATTTTTCTTCGAGTTACTTTTGTGAGAACTGGATAATGAAGGCTTTAGAATGAGACGATTAAATCATAAAAAGGATTTGATCGTCTTATTTTTTATGACATTTGTCATATTTTAAAATTGACAGATTGCACTTATAGACTCGCGTATGATGACATAAGATAGAGAAGAAAGGACGTGATATAAATGATCAGTATTGAAAATGTTTCTAAAGCATATGGCAATCAAAAAATTCTTGATCATGTTTCATTTCAGATTCATAAAGGTGTATGTACAGCACTTATTGGTAGAAATGGGGCAGGAAAATCCACATTGATTGATTTATTAATAGGTGATAGACGATTAGACGACGGGCAGATTATAGGTAGAGCGTCAATATTAAACAAACAAAGAGTAGGTATTTTATTTCAAAAAACAGCGTTTCCTCGTTTGTTAAAAGTTAAAGAGTTATTTACGTTGTATCAATCTTTTTATGATCATCCGTATTCTCTTGAAAAGTTTCAACAAATCACACGTTTTGATGAAACAAAACTGAAACAAATGACTTCAAAACTATCGGGAGGAGAACTAAGAATATTAGACTTTGCGTTATCGATTATGGGTGATCCAGATATTGTTATATTAGATGAACCTACTGCAGCGATGGATACAAGTATGAGAGCTCATTTTTGGCGAATTGTTGAGGAAATGAAAAGTGAAGGAAAGACGATATTATATACTTCTCATTATATTGAAGAAGTCGAGCAAGTAGCGGATCGTGTTATTGTTCTTAATAAAGGAAAATGCGTAATAGATGATACGCCTTACAATATTAGAAATAAACAAAATATAACATATATTTATATACCGCTTATGTATCGTGACAGGATTGAAGGACTAAGCAATGTGGAGATTGTAGAAGTAGGAGATAGGTTGAAAATAACAACACAAAATATGAATGAACTTATTAAAAAACTGATGAAAACAGAAGTGGATTTAAATACCATTGAAATTAGTAAAATATCATTAATGGATACTTTTTTACAGAATACTCAAAGGAGTGATGTGTGATGCTATTGGAATATTTTAAAAGTGAACTAATCGTTACATCACGTAAAAAATTATATTTAGTATTATCCATACTATTGCCATGTGTATTTTATCTATTATTTACTACAATCTTAGATACCCCTAAAAGTTATGAAACAAAATTTTATAAGGAATATATGTATAGTATGGCTGTTTTTAGTATGAGTAGTTTTTGTATTATGACATTTCCATTAGAGATGATAGAAGACAAGGAAATAGGATGGAATAAAAGTTTATTTAGAACCCCTTTTACACCATTTTATTATTATATGAGTAAAGTCATAAAAATGATGTGCTTATTTCTCATATCAATCAGTGTACTTTTTGTAGTAGGAAATTTATATAATGGTGTACATATGTCACTTATGGAATGGTTAGGATCAGGCGTCTTACTTTGGGTAGGAGCGACACTATTTTTATCCATAGGAATCTTAATTTCACAGATTTCAGATTTACAAACGGCAAGCGCAATTGCGAATATTGTTTATTTAAGTCTTGCGATTTTAGGCGGATTATGGTTTCCGACAGAAGCGTTTCCAACATGGTTACAGCAGATCTCATATTTAACACCAACATATAATTTAAAAGAATTAGCATTATCATTTACAACAACAGGACATGTAGCCTTTAATTCACTTTTTATTTTGATTTTTTATAGTATACTTTTTATGAGTAGCGCCTTAATGATTCATAAAAAAGTGGAAGTGGTGTAATGTACAATATTGTGAAAAGGTTAAAGGAAAATCCCATTGCGACAGCAAACTTAATTTATTTGATTTTCCCTATCATTAATTTGGCTGTATGGGATTATAAAGGATCACTATGGCTGGGTATAAGTGTTACATTTTTATTTATTATCAGTTATTTTATGATGTGTTATTACGACCTTTCATCATATCGTATTATAAAGTTTACCTGCTTAACCATATATTTATTAGGAATTTTATATTTTGTGTTGTTTTTTAATAGTGGTCATTTTTTCTTTTTCTTTTATGGAGCATATATTCTGCCCTATGTTTTTCGAATTAAAATGTTATCAGCAGAATCAATTATGTATTTTATGATGCTTATTATTGTGATCACTGTCATTTATTACTACGATTCAGAGTTTGTTGTGATTTGTATATCAATGGCAATCATTATGACAATTACGATGCTTGCTAATATTAGAACTGTAGAGAAGAATGAGTTGAAAAAAACGATATATCAACAAAATAAGCAAATCAATATTTTAATTGCGGAACAAGAACGCAATCGTATCAGTCAAGATTTGCATGATACATTAGGGCATATGTTTGCGAGCCTTAGTGTTAAATCAGAATTAGCACTAAAGCTTATAGATAAAGATATTGAACAAGCCAAAATGGAAATGACTTCTGTGAATACTTTGTCTAAAGCAGCTTTAGTAAAGGTACGTGAGATTGTAGATGATTTACAGTTACAGTCTTTTGAAGATGAAGTGAAAGCAGTTCAAACATTATTAAAAAGTATGAATATTTCTCTAGAGTTTTATAATATAGAATGTACTGCAACATTAAGCCCAACAAAACAATCACGTTTGGCAATGATTTTAAGGGAAGCCGTTAACAATGTGATTAAACATGCTCAAGCGACTAAAGTTGTAGGGCAGTGCATTGAGAAAGAAAAAAGCTTTATTATGATCATACGAGATAATGGCGTAGGTATGGAGAAAGCTAAAAGTGAGGATTTGCAGAGTATTTATCAACGTGTCCAAGCGATGGATGGACGACTAGATGTACAGAGTCATTTGAATGAAGGTCTTGAATTAAAATTGACACTGCCAAGAGGAGATGATTGTTGATGATTTCGGTAATCGTTGCTGAAGATCAAGAAATGTTGAGACAAGCAATGGTAAAATTAATGCATTTAAATGAAGAAGTTGAAGTTGTAGGGGACGTTGCAAATGGTAAAGATGCACTAAATATGATTAAAGACCTACAGCCGAATGTTGCAATTGTTGATGTTGAAATGCCACAAATGACAGGTTTGGAGTTACTTAAGATAGTTAAACAGACACATCTCCCTACAAAAATGATAATTGTTACGACGTTCAAACGACCGGGGTACTTTGAAACTGCTGTTGCCAATGATGTAGATGCTTATGTATTAAAAGAAAGTTCAATCGACGAATTAGTTGAAACGATAAAGCAAGTCATGGAAGGAAAGAGAATATACAGTGAATCATTAATGACATCTATATTGCGTGATAAAAATCCATTAACAGATAAAGAACAAATTGTTTTAAAAGAGATAGGTAAAGGGCAATCGAGCAAGGAAATATCAAAAACACTTTTTTTATCAGACGGTACAGTGCGTAATTATACATCAACAATTATGGATAAACTCGAAGCAAACAATCGATTTGAGGCATGGCAAAAAGCGAAAGATAAAGGATGGATATAAAATAAATAGGAAAAGCCGATTAATGCGTGATAGAGGCATTTAATCGGCTTTTTAAATATACAATTAATGTTTAATTTCACTAAGTTGACGTTTTACTTCGTTGAGGTCGCGTTCTACAAAGTCACCAGGCTTTTTAGTGATCTTAGAGACAACGATAGTTACAATAAGACTGACTAAGAAACCGGGTACAATTTCGTATAAATTAAAGAACGCATACGTTTCACCGAGTGGATGTGCAAAGATGATCCATAGAATAACAGTCAATGCACCGGCAATCATACCAGCAATCGCACCTGTACGTGATAGACCTTTCCAATATAGAGAAATAATCACAAGTGGTCCGAATGAAGCACCAAAGCCTGCCCATGCATTACCAACAAGATTAAGAATCGTGTCGTTAGGTGACCATGCGATTGCAATTGCAACAATTGCGACAAGAATAACTGAGAGACGTCCCACTAAAACAAACTCTTTTTCATGTGCTGCTGTATTTGCTTTGTTACCACGAATTAATTTGTAAAAATCTTCTGTTAATGAACTTGATGTTACGAGGAGTTGTGATGAAATCGTACTCATAATTGCTGCTAAAATGGCTGCGAGTAAGAAACCACCCACTAACGGATGAAATAAAATTTGTCCCATTAAAATAAAGAGTGTTTCAGGGTCTTTAATTTCTACACCTTGTGCTGGGACGAAAGCGATACCTAACAGACCGACAAGAACAGCACCGAGTAATCCTACTGCCATCCATGAGATTCCGATACGACGTGTAAGTGGAAACAGTTTGATAGATCGGATAGACATAAAACGTACAAGGATATGAGGTTGGCCAAAATAACCAAGTCCCCATGCAAAGAATGAAATGATGCCAATGGCTGTTGTACCACGGAATAAATCAAGGTTTGTAGGTTTTAACTCTGCAATCGTGCTAAATGTATCTAAACCATTAAGTTTTAGTAAAACAACGATAGGTACCATAATCATTGCAATAAGCATGATAACACCTTGGAAGAAATCGGTAATAGAAACAGCTAAATAGCCTCCAAAGAATGTATACAAAATAACAATCGCAGCAATAAGAACTAAACCAACACGATAATCTACACCGAATGCACTATCGAATAGCTTACCACCTGATACAAGTCCTGCATGTGTGTACAGTGTGAAAAAGACAACGATAATTAAACCAGAGATGATTTTGATTGCATTTGATCGGTCATCTAATCGATTGTTAAAAAAGTCAGGTAATGTAATCGCATCACCCGCAATTTCTGTATGAATGCGTAGTCTTGGTGCGACGACAAGATAGTTGATATATGCACCGAGCGTTAAACCGATTGCGAGCCATAATGCAGATAGCCCTGTTGAGTAAACTTCACCCGGTAACCCCATAATCATCCAACCACTCATGTCAGATGCACCGGCAGATAGTGCTGTTACCCATGGACCGATATCACGCCCACCAAGCATATATTCACTTAAGTTGCTTGTTGCTTGTTTGTAGCCATAGTAACCAATACCTAGCAAAATAATAAAGTAGATAGCAATCATAATATATGTTTGCCAGTCAGGATTAACTTGACTTGATAATGTTGCGCCTAATGAAAACATCAGTATTTCCCCCTTTAGTTTATTTGTGTTACATAATACTATTATACAGTAACAAGAAGATATGGAAAGGACTTGTTTTTACATATCAAGCGAAAATTGTGAGAATGATAGAGGTGAATGTATAGCCATTACTGGAAATAGAATAGAAACTTTAATATGTTCAAAATAACTAACGAGAAATATACTGAGTGATGACGTATGCTGTATATCTCAAAAAAATAAATGTTTTTAGAGTGAAGTCATATAAAACTTTTGAAGTTTCAAAGACTTGTTATCATTTAAGCACATGACTTATAAATTATTTAGATTTTTAACGTAAAGTTTGATACAATTTGAAGATAAAAGAGTATTTTAAGGAGGCTATATCTTAATGGCTGAAATAACACATGAACAAGTTGAGCATATTGCTAATCTTGCGCGTTTAAATGTTACGGCAGAAGAGTCACATGCAATGCAAGAAACTTTAGCGGGTATTTTAAACTTTTGCCATCAAATTGATTCGGTTAACACAGAAGATGTTAATCCAACAAACCATGTTTTAGATTTACAAAATGTTTTGCGAGAAGATGTTGCAGTAAAAGGATTACCGCAGGAGAAAGCATTAGTTAACGCAAAAGAAGTAGAAGCAGGTCAATTCAAAGTACCAGCTGTTATGAATGAGGAGGACGCGTAAAGATGAGCATCCGTTATGAATCAATCGAAACATTACAACAGATGATTAAAGATAATCAAATTAAACCTTCAGAAATCGTAAAAGATATTTATGAAGCAATTGAAGAAACAGATCCAACAATTCAATCATTTTTAGCATTAGATAAAGAGAATGCACTAAAAAAAGCATCTGAGCTTGATGAATTACAAGCAAAAGGTGAAATGGATGGCAAGTTGTTTGGTATTCCAATGGGGATTAAAGATAATATTATTACAGAAGGCTTAGAAACAACTTGTGCAAGTAAAATGCTAGAAGGTTTTGTACCCATCTATGAATCAACTGTTATGAAAAAGTTACATGCTGAAAACGGTGTGCTTATCGGAAAAGTAAACCTTGATGAGTTTGCGATGGGTGGATCAACAGAAACATCTTATTTCAAAAAGACAGTCAACCCATTCGACCATAAAGCGGTACCGGGTGGATCTTCAGGTGGCTCGGCGGCAGCAGTTGCAGCAGGCTTAGTGCCTTTTACTTTAGGAACGGATACAGGAGGTTCAATTCGTCAACCTGCTGCATATTGTGGTGTTGTCGGTTTAAAACCAACATATGGTCGCGTATCACGTTATGGTTTAGTCGCATTTGCATCATCATTAGACCAAATCGGACCTATTACTCGCAATGTTAAGGATAACGCATTAGTATTAGAAGCGATTGCTGGAGAGGACCCGATGGACTCAACAAGCGCACCAGATGTCGCTCAAGACTTCACTGCAGATATTGGTAAAGATATTAAAGGTATGAAAATTGCATTACCAAAAGAGTATATTGGTGAGGGTATTGATGATGAAGTGAAAGCAGCGGTATTAAAAGCGGCAGAAACGTTCAAATCACTCGGTGCTATCGTTGAAGAAGTTAGCTTACCGCGTACATCTTCAGGTATTCCATCATACTACGTCATTGCATCAGCAGAAGCGTCATCTAACTTAGCACGCTTTGATGGCATTCGTTATGGTTATCATTCAAAAGAAGCGAATACATTGGAAGAACTCTATAAAATGTCACGTAGCGAAGGTTTTGGTGAAGAGGTGAAACGCCGTATCTTCCTTGGTACTTATGTATTAAGTTCAGGTTATTATGATGCTTACTACAAAAAAGCACAAAAAGTACGTACATTAATTAAAAACGACTTTGAAAATGTTTTTAAAGATTATGATGTTATTTTAGGACCAACTACGCCAACAGTTGCCTTTGATTTAGGTGCAGAAATCAATGATCCATTAACAATGTATGCCAATGACTTATTAACAACACCTGTGAATTTAGCAGGCTTACCTGGTATTTCGGTACCATGTCAATTAGCTGAAAATGGTCGTCCAATTGGATTACAACTTATTGGTAAACCATTTGATGAAAAAACACTATATCGTGTGGCGCACCAATTCGAGACGCAGTTCAACCTACACGATCAATATCAAAATTTATAAGGAGTGGCAAGAATGCATTTTGAAACAGTAATCGGACTTGAAGTCCACGTTGAATTGAAGACAGACTCAAAAATGTTTTCAAACGCGCCAGTTGCGTACGGTGCAGAGCCAAACACGAATACAAGCGTTATCGATCTCGCATATCCAGGTGTACTACCAACAGTCAATAAACGCGCAGTAGATTGGTCAATGCGTGCTGCAATGGCTTTAAATATGGAAATCGCAACAGAATCTAAATTTGACCGTAAAAACTACTTTTATCCAGACAATCCTAAAGCATATCAAATTTCTCAATTAGACCAACCGATCGGTGAGCATGGTTATATTGATATTGAAGTAAATGGTGAAACCAAACGTATCGGTATTACACGTTTACACATGGAAGAAGATGCAGGTAAATCCACACATAAAAATGGCTATTCTTTAGTTGACTTAAACCGTCAAGGTACGCCACTTGTAGAAATCGTATCAGAACCAGATATTCGTTCACCAGAAGAAGCATATGCTTATTTAGAAAAGTTAAAATCAATCATTCAATATACAGGTGTTTCAGATTGTAAGATGGAAGAAGGCTCATTGCGTTGTGATGCTAACGTTTCCATTCGTCCAGTAGGTCAAGAAGCATTCGGAACAAAGGCAGAGTTAAAAAACTTAAACTCTTTCAACAATGTGCGTAAAGGCTTAGAGTATGAAGTTAAAAGACAAGAAGAAGAGTTGTTGAATGGTGGAGAAATTTTACAGGAAACGCGCCGTTACGATGAGTCAACAGGTAAAACAATTTTAATGCGTGTTAAAGAAGCATCAGATGATTATCGCTATTTCCCAGAACCAGACATCGTACCACTTTATATTGATGAAGATTGGAAAGCCCGTGTGAGAGCCTCTATACCAGAACTGCCAGATGCACGTAAAGCGAAATACGTTGAGCAGTTTGGATTACCAGCATATGATGCACACGTCCTAACACTAACAAAAGAGATGTCGGACTTTTTTGAGGAAGCCGTTGCAGAAGGTGCAGACGTTAAGTTGACATCGAACTGGTTAATGGGTGGAGTTAATGAATACTTGAACAAAAATCAAATCGAGTTGCAAGATACAGGACTCACACCACAAAACTTAGCAAGTATGATTAAATTGATTGAAGATGGAACAATGAGCAGTAAGATTGCTAAAAAAATCTTCCCAGAACTTGCTAAAAACGGTGGAGATGCACAACAAATTATGAAAGATAAAGGTCTTGTACAAATTTCTGATGAAGGTGCAGTATTAGCATTTGTTCAAGAAGCTATCGCAAACAATCCACAATCGGTAGAAGATTATAAAAATGGTAAAGGCAAAGCAATGGGCTTCTTAGTAGGTCAAATTATGAAACTATCAAAAGGTCAAGCTAACCCACAACTTGCCAATAAATTATTAAAACAAGAGTTAGACAAACAATAATTCAGAGACAGAAACAATGGTAGTGTGCAATCACTATCATTGTTTTTTGATTTAAGAGATACGGTATGCTGTCATTACGCTATTTTTCGTGTTGATAGAGGAATCTTTCGTTAATTTGATGTTTTTGGCTTTCAATACTTTTGATATTGTTTTAATATTATCTTTGAGTATATAAAAAGTAATTGAGGGATACGAATGAGAAAACGTGCGAGGATTATATACAACCCAACATCAGGGAAAGAGATGTTCAAACGTGCTTTGCCAGATGTACTCGTGAAATTTGAACAAGCTGGTTATGAGACAAGTGCGTATGCAACTCAGAGAGTAGGGGATGCTACGGAAGAAGCAGCTCGTGCAATTCATGAGCAATACGATTTGTTGATTGTTGCAGGTGGAGATGGGACACTTAATGAAGTCATCAACGGTATCGCAGAAAAGCCCAATCGACCGAAGCTGGGACTTATTCCAATGGGGACTGTGAATGACTTTGGACGTGCATTACATTTGCCAACAGATATTTTTAAAGCAGTTGATGTGATACTTGACGGTAAAACAGTACAAGTAGATATCGGTAAAATGAACAATCGCTATTTCATCAATCTGGCGGGCGGAGGTAAAATTACAGAAGTATCTTATGAGGCACCGAGCAAACTTAAATCAATTGTCGGACCGTTTGCGTACTATATTAAAGGTTTTGAGATGTTGCCACAAATGCATCCCGTTGATGTACGGATTGAGTATGATGGCAATGTATTCGAAGGTGAAATCACATTGTTTTTGCTTGGTCTCACGAACTCTATGGCAGGTTTTGAAAAATTGGTACCAGATGCAAAACTAGATGATGGTATGTTTACACTACTCATTGTTGAAAAAGCGAATTTAGCAGAGCTGGGTCACATTATGACGCTTGCCTCTCGTGGTGAACACATTGGACATCCTAAAGTACATTATTTAAAAGCACAAACTGTAAATATTTCATCGTTAGCAGAAATGCCATTAAATGTTGATGGTGAATACGGTGGTCAATTGCCTGCTAATTTTTTAAACTTAGTACGTCATATTGAAGTCTTTTCACCATCAAATACCGACAATGAATTATTAATCGATGAACCAACAAATATTGAAGTATAAATCAAATAAGGAGAGGCTGAAATCTAAAAAGTGATGCGTTGATTTCATAGTCTCTCCTTTATCATGTGAGAAAATTAATGAAATGCGAGTGTGATTGCCGTGGCAGTTGTTGAAAAAAATCAAATATATGAAGGTCGTGTAGTAGACTTAACACATGAGGGACACGGCGTGATCAAAAGGGAGCGATATCCTATCTTTGTCCCGCAAGCACTAACAGATGAAATCATACGTTATAAAGTGATTAAAGTGAATAAAAAGTTTGGTTTCGGTAAACTTGTTGAAGTGATAAAAGAAAGCGAACATCGTGCTGTGCCACCATGTGAATATTATCAAAAGTGTGGCGGATGTCAGTTGCAACATTTGTCCTATCATGCACAACTCGATATGAAACGAGAACAAGTCGTTAATCTCTTTCATCGTAAAGGAAAAATGACAGATGTAAAGATACATCAAACCATTGGCATGGCTGATCCATGGCACTATCGTAATAAAACACAAATTCCAGTGGGAAAGACAAAAGAAGATGATATTAAAATGGGGTTTTACCGTCAACGGAGTCATGACATTATTGATATGGAAACATGTTTAATACAAGACGATCGTCAAAATGAAGTGATGCGGTATATCAAAAAACTTATACACGACTATCGTATCGAACCGTATAACGAGCAACAGCACCGAGGTTTATTACGGCATATTGTAATGCGTAAAGGCTACTATACGGATGACTTAATGATTATTTTTGTAATTAACGGCAAAACATTACCATATGCATCGGAGATTATTCAATCATTGACACAAACATTTTCTGAAATTAGCAGTATTAAAATTAATTGTCATAGAGAGAAAACAAATGTCATTATGGGAGCAACATCTTATACGTTATATGGTAAAGATTATATTGAGGATACACTGAATGATATTTGTTTTGAAATCAGCGATCTATCATTTTATCAAATTAATGTGACACAAACTCAAAAACTTTATAATATTGCGGTTAACTATGCGCAACTGACTGGTAGTGAAATAGTATTAGATGCCTATTGTGGTATCGGTACAATCGCATTAGCTATGGCGAGTCAAGCCAACCATGTTTACGGTGTTGAAGTCGTACCTGAAGCAATTGAGGATGCCAAGCGGAATGCACTGAGAAATGGATATGCCAATACAACATTTGTAGCTGGAACAGCAGAACAAGTTATTTTAGATTGGCAACGTCAAGGCATCCAACCAGATGTTGTCACAGTTGATCCACCGCGTAAAGGGTGCGACATAACATTTATTGAGACATTGAAAGAATTAGCACCAGAGCGAATCGTTTATGTTTCATGCAATCCTAGTACACAATTAAGAGATATTCAGTTGTTAGAAGATGACTACCAACTTATTGAAATGACACCAGTTGATATGTTTCCGCATACGACTCATGTGGAGACAGTTGCGTTGATACAAAGAGTGAAATAGCTTAATTTCTTCATTTACTAGATGTTGTTTTTGTTCCTACAAACGCATCTATATACAAGAAAAAATGACACTTAAAGCTATACCAAAGAAGTCGACTTTAGATGAGAACATTACTGATCCTAAAAATAGACTGAGCATCTTAAAAAAGGATAACGCACCATTTTTGGTGCGTTATCCTTTTTTCATGCTATAATGAAAGTAACTAATAGGAGGTCGTTAGCGATGATTGGAGACAATATAAAATCATTACGAAGAACCCATGAATTGACGCAACCAGAATTTGCAAAAATTGTTGGTATCTCAAGGAATAGTCTGAGTCGTTATGAAAATGGAACAAGTTCTGTTTCAACAGAGCTTATAGACCACATTTGTCAGAAATTCAATGTGTCTTATATTGACATTGTAGGAGAAGAAAAGATGTTAACACCAGTAGAAGATTATCAATTGACACTGAAAATAGAAATCATAAAAGAACGTGGTGCAGCAATTTTATCTCAATTGTATCGCTATCAAGATAGTCAAGGAATTGCTTTTGATGATGAGGTCAATCCTTGGATTTTGATGAGTGATGACTTGTCGGATCTTATCAATACAAAGATTTATCTTGTCGATACTTTTGATGAAATAGAGCGCTACAATGGCTATTTAGATGGTATCGAACGTATGTTAGAGCTTGCTCGTCATCAGGTGGTGGCTTAATGAGGTTAGAAGTATTTAGTCAAGAAGAGTTTACTCTAGCCTTAAAACGAATCATTCGTTCCTTAACTCGTGGTAAAACACCATCAATTAACCCAAAAGCCTTTTTACTTGGTGGGCAAAGTGGCGCAGGTAAAACAACAATACACCGTATCAAGCAGAAAGCGTTTCAAGGGAATATCATCATTATAGATGGTGATAGCTATCGCTCTTTACACCCTAATTATCTAGCTTTACAAGAAGAATACGGCAAGGATAGCTTTGACTCTACCAAGCGATTTGCAGGAAAAGTAGTGGAACATCTTGTTGATGCGCTAAGTAAACAAGGTTATCATTTGTTAATTGAAGGAACTTTAAGAACGACAGAAGTCCCAAGAAAAACTGAACAGCTATTAAAATCAAGTGGCTACCAAGTCTCATTAGTCTTGATGGCAACTAAGCCTGAATTGTCCTACCTCAGCACCCTAATTCGCTATGAAGAAGTCTATTCGGTAAATTCGAGTCAAGCTAGAGCAACCTCAAAAGAACATCATGATGGTATTGTAGGGAGCTTGGTAGATAACCTAAGGGAGTTAGAAAACGATAAATGCTTTGATCAGATTCAGATTTATCAAAGAGATAGGGCTTGTATTTATGACTCTGAAACTGATGAAGATTCCGCAACCGATGTTCTACAAGAGTGCCTCTTTGGAAAATGGAGTAAGGTAGAGGAAGAGATGTTGAAGGTGGGACAAGAACGATTGGATGAGTTAAAAATTTAGATGAGATTATTGAGAATGGTAGGTAAAAAGAATAATGTAATATCATAAAAAGAACTAAAGATATTTTCTTTTAAATAACAATAAGTGAAGTTTTAAAACTGCAATGATGGTGGGAGAACCATTGTATTTGCAGTTTTTATATTTTTGTAAGCTTTTAAAGAAACTTGATATAAATCAATGATGAAGCGTCAAACGTCAACTATACTAAGGTCAATCGAAGGAGGTTGACTTTATGCAAAGAGGGTTAAAGCGTTATCGTAATGGGATTATAGCAATGACAGGACTTCTTATCATTTTGGCTTTTATAACAAAATGGATTATAGGTAGTGAAGTGTATGCAACATATTTATTATTAGTAGCTTCATTAATAGGTGGCTTTCCTATTGTTATCCAAGCGTACCAAGCACTCAAGGTTAAAGTGATTAGTATTGATTTACTTGTCACACTAGCGATTATAGGTGCTTTTGTGATCAGAGCATTTGAAGAGTCTGCCATTGTCTCATTTCTTTTTTTATTTGGTGCTTTTTTAGAACAACGAACTTTGGCGAAAACACGTTCAGCTATTAAAAGCCTTGTCGAAATGGTACCAGACACAGCTTATCGTCAAGTAAAAACAGGCGAATTTGAAGAAGTTAGTGTTGATGATATTAATGAAGGAGATATTCTTTTAGTAAAAACAGGGAGCAAAATTCCAGTAGATGGTCAAGTGATATTCGGGAAAGGGACTGTCAATGAATCAAGTATCACAGGGGAATCCATTCCAGTAGTTAAATCTTTAAACAGTTCGGTTTTTGCAGGAACAATACTTGAAAATGGTACGATACACTTACGAACAGAAAAAGTAGGAGAAGATACGACATTTGGAAAAATTATTGAACTTGTAGAAGAAGCACAAGATTCAAAGTCACAAGCAGAACGTTTGGTTGATCGATTTTCTAAATATTATACACCCGGTGTACTTATATTTGCGATAATGATTTGGATATTCACGCATAATATTGAATTAGCAGTTACGATTTTAGTATTAGGCTGTCCCGGTGCACTTGTAATCGGTGTGCCTGTATCCAATGTATCGGGCATTGGTAACGCTGCACGTCATGGCATTTTATTTAAAGGAAGTGACGTTATTACGCGTTTTAGTCAGACCAATACTATGATTTTTGATAAAACAGGAACATTAACTTATGGCAATCCTCAAGTATCAAATACGATTTATTACAGGAATAAAAAGGAATATATTGATAGTTTGTTAGTCAGTGTTGAAAAAGAATCAGATCATCCATTAGCAAAAGCAATTGTAAATTATTATCCCCATACAACAACGGAAAAAATAGAGGCAACAGAAGTGATTCAAGGTGGTGGCATTGTAGCACAAATTAAAAATCATCAAGTACTAGTAGGGAACCTTTATTTGATGAATCAATATGGTGTAACTTTAACACATCAAATGCAAGAAGATTTAGAGGATATGGAATCTGAAGGCAACTCCATCGTGCTTACTGCGATTGATAGAGAGCTGGTACTTATTCTAGGTATTCGTGATCAAATCCGCGGAGGTGTGAGAGAAAATTTAGAAAAGCTTAAAAAAATGGGTATTAGAAACTTAGTACTTTTATCTGGTGATAATCAAGGAACAGTCGATTTAGTTGCGAAAAAGTTAGAGCTTACAGAAGCTTATGGTCAATTATTACCAGAAGACAAAGCAGAATATGTAAGAAAATATCAAAAAAATAATAACATCGTCACTTTTATTGGGGACGGTATTAATGATAGTCCCTCACTTGCTTTAGCACATACTGGTATTGCGATGGGAGGCGGTACGGATATAGCTATTGAAACGTCTAATGTAGTATTGATGCATTCCGACTTCAAACATATTACATATGCAATGCGATTAGCAAAAGCGATACGTCGTAATATGATTGAAAATATTGCCATAGCACTGTTAGTTGTCGTATTTCTACTGGCAAGTCTACTTTTAAGCTCATGGGTAAATATGGCAGTAGGTATGTTCATACATGAATTCAGTATTCTAATCGTCATTTTAAATGCAATGCGACTTTTAAAATATAAATAAGAATAAAGCATCTTGATAGAGATCAATTTTTTATAGCAAACATTATATTATACTGGAGTTAATCAAAAGAAGGGAGATTGTTAAAATGATGCACAAAGCCACTTTACAACTCGAAACATTGGCATGTCCAACATGTATGCATAAGATCGAAAGTGCTATAAAACAAGTATATGGTGTTGATGAAGATACGGTTAAAGTACTTTTCAACGCAAGTAAAGCTAAAGTTCAATTTGATACAAAACGAACAAATATTGATGAGATTACTCATGCAGTAGAGTCAGTAGGGTATGATGTATTAAAAACTTCAGAAAGATAGACAAGGAGAGCAAAGCATGTTAAAAGACTATTTTGAATCAAATCATGATACATTAGAATTATATACCCAAGCCATTACGAAAGCACACGGAAAAAATCATCCAGAAGTTTTTGAAGTACGTAAAATCTATAAAAGCATTCAAGATAAAGCACAACATAATAATTGGGATTTATCCAATGCGTTTTTAGAATTACGTCGTCTTACAAATCAGTACATGATTCCTAATGATGCCTGTGAAACAATGACACAAACGTATCAAATGTTAAAACACTTTGATACACTGGCTCAAGAATAAATTCAAAATAAGGAGGTGTTGCTGCAATGAACCATTTATGTGTAACACTTGTTCCATTATTTTATGACCTTTCAAAAGAAGAACAAATTGAAATTAACAAACTGGCAACACATCACACGTATAAGAAGAACGACATTATTTTTCAGCCCGGAGATGATAAATTAGTGATTGTTGCTAGAGGGCGTATGAAAGTATATCAGTTATCTTCAAACGGTAAAGAACAACTTTTTCGTATTGTAGAATTAGGGGATTACGAAGGAGAAAATCAGCTGTTCGGTATAAAAAATGAAGAACTTTTCGGTCAAGCACTTGAAAAAACTGAAATTTGTAGTTTGAGTAAAACAGCCTTTAACCAAGTGCTATTAACAAATCCTCGAATAGCGCTTAAGCTGTTTGAATTCAGTGCGAAAAAAATGGCTAAAATGGAAAGACAAGTGCAACTATTATCTATGGAACGTATAGAGGATCGTCTTGCAGCATACCTCTTAGATTTATTAGAAGGTAGAGAAAAAAATGAATTAGATTTGCCTATAACAATGAAAGATATTGCCTTATACTTAGGTACGACACCAGAAACACTTTCTCGAAAATTTAAATATTTGGAAAATGAAGGCTATATCCAACGTATAGGGAAAAAAATTATCATAGAAGATAAGGATAAACTCTTAGACTTGTGATATTACAATACTAAAAGCACAATCTCACAATATGTTATGCGCTTTAATAATGTGGTAAAAGTGGCTCTAAATCAGTGGATAAATAGAGCTGAAAATAACTTCAACAAATCGTTTTATTCTTAAGACACCTTTTCAGGAACGAGATAATGAAAGCTTTTTATAAAATGAGCTTTCTGTCTCGTTCCTTTTATTTTGGGCAGGTTATTGAAAGGTAGATTTTAAAAATAGAAACTACTTTCAACGAAGTTAATGATGATCATTTCTTAATACTGATTTCTTAAAAATTTGAAATTCTGACACAAAATAAAAAAATACAATAATGAAAATCTACAATTATAACTTTGTAATAACAAAAATAATTAAACTTTTTATTAGTATAGTTATCTTTCACAAAATAAAATTAGATATGAAACTGCTAAGTATAATCATGATGATAATAGTATGAATTAAATAGCAGGCAACATAAAAGTTTATTTAAATTCATATTATTTTAAGAGGAATTCAAAAAAATTCCCGGTGTAATATGAAACAATACCCTTTATTATATGAAAATATTATATTTATAAATTAAATTTTATATACAGAGGCGTGAAATATAATTTATGTTTTCAATGGTTGTGAAAAAGAGTGTTGAGGGCTTCTTAATTACTAAAAATAATAAATAATTAGTGTTGATTTTTATAAAAAATATAGGTATTATTACTGTGAATTTAGATGTAATAATATATGTCTAAAAAATAATAAATTAAAAAGAACAAGCATTAAGCCATCGTTCATGAATTAATCTATTATTCTTAACTAAAAAGGAGGACATTTATGTTATTTAAACAAAAACACCGTTTCTCAATCCGTAAATTTTCAATTGGTGTATGTTCAGCACTTTTAGGAACAGCACTTATTATGGGGGCTGGTTCGGCATCTGCAAGTGAAAAAACAGCGACAGATACAGAAGCAGTAGCACAAGATACTGATGTAGCACCAGAAGATACAAGTACACCAGTTGACAGTCAATCAAGTGAGGGTTCAACCGATAATTTGGAACCGGTCACAAATGATGAAACAGTTGCATCAGAAGAGAGTGCTAGTGAAGCAACACCAACAGATGAAACAGTACAAAATACTGAATTAAAAGAAGAGGCAGTAGAGTCACCTGAATCAGTGACAGATGAAACTACGTCGCCAACAGAAACGACTGATGAGTCAACAGCAAAAGAAACAACTGAAATAGAAAAAACAGCAGAACCAACAGAGGTAAATGAAACAAAAGAAACAGCAGAACCTACTTCTGATGAGAATATAGCAGCAAAAGAAGCAACACCAACAGAAGTCGCTTCTGAAGAAAATATCGCAACAAAAGAAATGACATCAACAGAAACGACATCAACAGAATCAGTTGATACATCATCATATCCTGAACCGCCAAGTCGTGCAGAAGCCTTTCCTCAAGAAGGTCAGCCTATTCCACAATATTCAGCTTTCCGTGCAGCAACATTGTCATCAGCAGATGCAGTAGCAACAGATCAGACGATTGCACCGACAGGTCAAAATACACCGGTAACAGATTTTCCTGATCCTCCAACAATTACGCCAACAAAAGTAACAGTGAGTTCAAATCCTTGGGCGTTTGAAGGTACGACAACATTATACAATCAAACAAATGATAACGGTGAAGCCAAAGTTGATATGTCATTTGAAGGGCAAACAGTTCATAAGGGAGACACTTTCTATGTAGAAACACAAGAACCAGCGAGCGAAATGCCTAAACATTTTTATATTAAGGATACCGACAAAATTGCAGCAACGGTTGAACGTATTGCATACGAAAGTGATTATTTTAAAGCAGCTGATTCTTTAGATCCTAGCCGTAAAGAAATTTCTGCAGAAACTGGCGTCACTTCTAAAGTACTTTATAAGGTGACTTTTACTGAGGCAGCAGAAAATTTAAAAGATGTCCAATTAGGTTATACAATGAAAACTGCTCAAACTTCATTTAATGCTACCGAAGCACGTTCAGCATTTCATAAAGTATGGGTGAATGGTGTAGAAGAACATTCTAAAGAATTTAATCGTCCAGCATGGGATCAAACCGTTTGGGGATATGCACAACATGAGAATAATCCAGGCACACATCGCTATCTCAGCGTCAATGCGACACCAGTAGACTATAATCCGCAGAATAAAAATCCAGAAGAAGTTGCTTTTGTTCGTGATATTCCAAAAGAAGCTGATGGAACTGTTCGTATGGGTATTCAAGTCGGCGGTTATAAAGATGGCTTTAAAATCCAAATTACTTCAGGTACAGGTACGAATGGTTATACATTCTTAAAAGATAAAATTCGTATTGGTGAACGTATTCCGATCATTTATTCAGCTTATGATAATAATGAAGGTCCTTATAACAGTGGCTGGAATGAGAATAATACAGAAAATAAATATGCTAATTCTAATGATAAGACAGCTTATGTAACACCAGATGGTATGTATGCTATGGTAGATGAAATCAGTGATGACGGTCGTACGGCTAAATTGTCTTTCTATGGCGATTTCAGTAAACCAGGCTGGATTACTTGGGCAGGAAACAACCCACTTAAAGATCAACAAGATGGTAAGTATTCACAACTTGTTGTTAAGATGAATTCTCATGACATTGAATACACAGAGCAGCTAAACCCAAATACCGATCAAATTGAACGTCGACCAAAGTTTGAAGCGACAGTAACGGCATCTAGCTTAGATGGTTCATTTGTCCATGAAGCTAATGATGGTTATACAGGAGCTATGCTTGGAGAAAAAAGAGTTGCTGACTATTCTGCGTATGCTGTCGGAGAAGTCATACCATCAAACCCTGAACAAATTGGTAAAGGGACAGTTATTGTTAAATATGTAGATACAGATGGTAATGAGTTAAGTACAGAAGTACCAGATGTAACCGATGTATCAATCGATACTGACTATAATACAGTGGAAGATAATCGTCCTGCTACAATTGTTAAAGACGGTGTCACATATAAACTTGTACCAGCAGGCACATACAATGTAGGTACAGTCGGTGATGCTAATAACTTAACAGATTCAAACATTGACGGTGTTATTGGTTCAACAAGTCAAAATGGTGTAGACCCTATTGGTACAGTTACACAAGGTACACATTATGTAACTTATGTTTATGAAGCCGTTAAGGGATCAGTAGTTGTTAATTATGTAGATACAGATGGAAATGTGATTAGTCCTCAAGTTAAAGATGTTGAAGAAGGAAACATTGATGAGGCCTATAATACGGTAGAAGATAATCGTCCAGAAACGATTACTGCTAATGGTAAAAAATATAAACTTGTACCAGCAGGCACGTACAACGTCGGTACGGTAGGCGATGATAATAACCTTCTCAATACAACAAAACGTGATGTTGTAGCTGCTGAAGATGAAAATGGTACAACACCAACTGGTAAGGTCGTTGAAGGTCAAAAAGAAGTCACATATGTTTACGAAGAAGTCAAAGGAACAGTTGTTGTTAACTATGAAGATGAAAATGGAAATGTGATTAAAGATCCAATCGTAGATACAGAAAAGTCACCAGTTGATACACCTTACGATACAACGGATAATCGTCCAGAAACGATTACAACAGAAGATGGTAAAACGTATAAACGTGTACCAGAAAAAACACAAGGTGATGAACAAGGTAAGGTTGTAGAAGGCGAGACAGAAATCACATATGTGTACAAAGAAGTGAAAGGTGATGTCATCGTACATTACATCGACACAGAAGGTAACACATTGAAAGAAGATGTCGTAGACACACCAGAAACATCAACAGGAACAGAGTATGATACAACTGATGACAACAAACTAGAAACAATCACAAAAGATGGTGTAGCTTACGAGATTGTACCAGTTCTAACAAAAGGAAAAGAACAAGGTAAAGTCGTAGAAGGAACAACAGAAATCACGTATGTGTATAAGAAAGTTGAAACACCGACACCAGAAGGAACAGTCGTTGTTAGATATACAGACGAAGATGGAAATGTGATCAAAGATCCGGTAGTCGATACACCACAAACACCAGTGGATGAACCTTATGATACAACGGATAACCGTCCAGAAACGATTACAACAGAAGATGGTAAAACGTATAAACGTGTACCAGAAAAAACACAAGGTGATGAACAAGGTAAAGTTGTAGAAGGCGAGACAGAAATCACATATGTGTACAAAGAAGTGAAAGGTGATGTCATCGTACATTACATCGACACAGAAGGTAACACATTGAAAGAAGATGTCGTAGACACACCAGAAACATCAACAGGAACAGAATACGATACAAGTGATGACAATAAACCAACAACAATCACAAAAGATGGTGTAGCTTACGAAATTGTACCGGTTCTAACAAAAGGAAAAGAACAAGGTAAAGTCGTAGAAGGAACAACAGAAATCACGTATGTGTATAAGAAAGTTGAAACACCGACACCAGAAGGAACAGTCGTTGTTAGATATACAGACGAAGATGGAAATGTGATCAAAGATCCAGTAGTCGATACACCACAAACACCAGTGGATGAACCTTATGATACAACGGATAACCGTCCAGAAACGATTACAACAGAAGATGGTAAAACGTATAAACGTGTACCAGAAAAAACACAAGGTGATGAACAAGGTAAAGTTGTAGAAGGCGAGACAGAAATCACATATGTGTACAAAGAAGTGAAAGGTGATGTCATCGTACATTACATCGACATAGAAGGTAACACATTGAAAGAAGATGTCGTAGACACACCAGAAACATCAACAGGAACAGAATACGATACAAGTGATGACAATAAACCAACAACAATCACAAAAGATGGTGTAGCTTACGAAATTGTACCGGTTCTAACAAAAGGAAAAGAACAAGGTAAAGTCGTAGAAGGAACAACAGAAATCACGTATGTGTATAAGAAAGTTGAAACACCGACACCAGAAGCACCAAAACAAGGTGACGTTATCGTTCATTATGAAAATACAAATGGAGAAACGATTGCGAAAGATCGCGTGGATACACCAGAGTCAGAAGTTGGAACAGAGTATGATACAACTGATGCTCAAAATCCAGATGGAGAAACAACAAAACCAGAAACAATTACGTTGAAAGACGGTACAAGATATGTATTAGTACCATCTAAGACAAAAGGAGAAGAAACAGGAAAAGTTGTAGAAGGAACAACAGAGATTACGTACGTTTACCAAAAAGTAGCGAACTGGATTCCAGAGTTACCAAATGGAGAACGTCCGAAAAATCCATATCCATTTGACCCAACAAATCCAGATGGAGAAATTCCACAAGAACCAACAAATCCTGAAACAGGTACACCAGTGGTACCAGACGTACCAGGATATACACCAGTAGATCCGGATACGAAAGAACCATTGAAACCAGTAGATCCAAAGGATCCAAGTAAAGGATATATTCCACCGACACCGAAAGATCCAGAGAAAGACACATATATTCCATATGTGCCAAACACACCAGAGACACCAGAAGCACCAAAACAAGGTGACGTTATCGTTCATTATGAAAATACAAATGGAGAAACGATTGCGAAAGATCGCGTGGATACACCAGAGTCAGAAGTTGGAACAGAGTATGATACAACTGATGCTCAAAATCCAGATGGAGAAACAACAAAACCAGAAACAATTACGTTGAAAGACGGTACAAGATATGTATTAGTACCATCTAAGACAAAAGGAGAAGAAACAGGAAAAGTTGTAGAAGGAACAACAGAGATTACGTACGTTTACCAAAAAGTAGCGAACTGGATTCCAGAGTTACCAAATGGAGAACGTCCGAAAAATCCATATCCATTTGACCCAACAAATCCAGATGGAGAAATTCCACAAGAGCCAACAAATCCTGAAACAGGTACACCAGTGGTACCAGACGTACCAGGATATACACCAGTAGATCCGGATACGAAAGAACCATTGAAACCAGTAGATCCAAAGGATCCAAGTAAAGGATATATTCCACCGACACCGAAAGATCCAGAGAAAGACACATATATTCCATATGTGCCAAACACACCAGAGACACCAGAAGCACCAAAACAAGGTGACGTTATCGTTCATTATGAAAATACAAATGGAGAAACGATTGCGAAAGATCGCGTGGATACACCAGAGTCAGAAGTTGGAACAGAGTATGATACAACTGATGCTCAAAATCCAGATGGAGAAACAACAAAACCAGAAACAATTACGTTGAAAGACGGTACAAGATATGTATTAGTACCATCTAAGACAAAAGGAGAAGAAACAGGAAAAGTTGTAGAAGGAACAACAGAGATTACGTACGTTTACCAAAAAGTAGCGAACTGGATTCCAGAGTTACCAAATGGAGAACGTCCGAAAAATCCATATCCATTTGACCCAACAAATCCAGATGGAGAAATTCCACAAGAGCCAACAAATCCTGAAACAGGTACACCAGTGGTACCAGACGTACCAGGATATACACCAGTAGATCCGGATACGAAAGAACCATTGAAACCAGTAGATCCAAAGGATCCAAGTAAAGGATATATTCCACCGACACCGAAAGATCCAGAGAAAGACACATATATTCCATATGTGCCAAACACACCAGAGACACCAGAAGCACCAAAACAAGGTGACGTTATCGTTCATTATGAAAATACAAATGGAGAAACGATTGCGAAAGATCGCGTGGATACACCAGAGTCAGAAGTTGGAACAGAGTATGATACAACTGATGCTCAAAATCCAGATGGAGAAACAACAAAACCAGAAACAATTACGTTGAAAGACGGTACAAGATATGTATTAGTACCATCTAAGACAAAAGGAGAAGAAACAGGAAAAGTTGTAGAAGGAACAACAGAGATTACGTACGTTTACCAAAAAGTAGCGAACTGGATTCCAGAGTTACCAAATGGAGAACGTCCGAAAAATCCATATCCATTTGACCCAACAAATCCAGATGGAGAAATTCCACAAGAGCCAACAAATCCTGAAACAGGTACACCAGTGGTACCAGACGTACCAGGATATACACCAGTAGATCCGGATACGAAAGAACCATTGAAACCAGTAGATCCAAAGGATCCAAGTAAAGGATATATTCCACCGACACCGAAAGATCCAGAGAAAGACACATATATTCCATATGTGCCAAACACACCAGAGACACCAGAAGCACCAAAACAAGGTGACGTTATCGTTCATTATGAAAATACAAATGGAGAAACGATTGCGAAAGATCGCGTGGATACACCAGAGTCAGAAGTTGGAACAGAGTATGATACAACTGATGCTCAAAATCCAGATGGAGAAACAACAAAACCAGAAACAATTACGTTGAAAGACGGTACAAGATATGTATTAGTACCATCTAAGACAAAAGGAGAAGAAACAGGAAAAGTTGTAGAAGGAACAACAGAGATTACGTACGTTTACCAAAAAGTAGCGAACTGGATTCCAGAGTTACCAAATGGAGAACGTCCGAAAAATCCATATCCATTTGACCCAACAAATCCAGATGGAGAAATTCCACAAGAGCCAACAAATCCTGAAACAGGTACACCAGTGGTACCAGACGTACCAGGATATACACCAGTAGATCCGGATACGAAAGAACCATTGAAACCAGTAGATCCAAAGGATCCAAGTAAAGGATATATTCCACCGACACCGAAAGATCCAGAGAAAGACACATATATTCCATATGTGCCAAACACACCAGAGACACCAGAAGCACCAAAACAAGGTGACGTTATCGTTCATTATGAAAATACAAATGGAGAAACGATTGCGAAAGATCGCGTGGATACACCAGAGTCAGAAGTTGGAACAGAGTATGATACAACTGATGCTCAAAATCCAGATGGAGAAACAACAAAACCAGAAACAATTACGTTGAAAGACGGTACAAGATATGTATTAGTACCATCTAAGACAAAAGGAGAAGAAACAGGAAAAGTTGTAGAAGGAACAACAGAGATTACGTACGTTTACCAAAAAGTAGCGAACTGGATTCCAGAGTTACCAAATGGAGAACGTCCGAAAAATCCATATCCATTTGACCCAACAAATCCAGATGGAGAAATTCCACAAGAGCCAACAAATCCTGAAACAGGTACACCAGTGGTACCAGACGTACCAGGATATACACCAGTAGATCCGGATACGAAAGAACCATTGAAACCAGTAGATCCAAAGGATCCAAGTAAAGGATATATTCCACCGACACCGAAAGATCCAGAGAAAGACACATATATTCCATATGTGCCAAACACACCAGAGACACCAGAAGCACCAAAACAAGGTGACGTTATCGTTCATTATGAAAATACAAATGGAGAAACGATTGCGAAAGATCGCGTGGATACACCAGAGTCAGAAGTTGGAACAGAGTATGATACAACTGATGCTCAAAATCCAGATGGAGAAACAACAAAACCAGAAACAATTACGTTGAAAGACGGTACAAGATATGTATTAGTACCATCTAAGACAAAAGGAGAAGAAACAGGAAAAGTTGTAGAAGGAACAACAGAGATTACGTACGTTTACCAAAAAGTAGCGAACTGGATTCCAGAGTTACCAAATGGAGAACGTCCGAAAAATCCATATCCATTTGACCCAACAAATCCAGATGGAGAAATTCCACAAGAACCAACAAATCCTGAAACAGGTACACCAGTGGTACCAGACGTACCAGGATATACACCAGTAGATCCGGATACGAAAGAACCGTTGAAACCAGTAGATCCAAAGGATCCAAGTAAAGGATATATTCCACCGACACCGAAAGATCCAGAGAAAGACACATATATTCCATATGTGCCAAACACACCAGAAATGCCAGAGCAACCGGAAATGCCAGAGCAACCGGAAATGCCAGAGCAACCGGAAATGCCAGAGCAACCGGAAATGCCAGAGCAACCGGAAATGCCAGAGCAACCGGAAATGCCAGAGCAACCGGAAATGCCAGAGCAACCGGAAATGCCAGAGCAACCGGAAATGCCAGAACAACCAGAAATGCCAGGACAACCAGGTATGCCACAACAACCAGAAGCAATGGAACAACAATCTAAAGCTATGGATAAAAAGGTAGCAAAAGAAGAGAAAATGGCGAATAAAGCAATAGAAAAAGCATTACCAGAAACAGGTCATAACAATGCGCCATTGACAACAACATTTGGTGTTCTAGCACTGCTTGCTGGATTAGGTATCACAAGACGTAATCGTCGTGAAGATTAATTTGTAGCATCTTATTAATAAACCTTAAATTAAATCGGGAATCTCTTAATAAAGAGGTTCTCGATTTTTTAACTTTTAACACTTAATGAAGTAGAGAAACTTGTATAATAATTTAAAAAAGATATAGGACTTTATTGAAGAAAATATGTATTTATTTCTTTAATATCTCATCATTTTATATAATTAAGATATTTAAATTTTTAAATCACTGTTTATCATATTGTTAGGATAGATATTTATGATTAATATTTCTGCTTAGGTATGTTGTTGACCATTGTTTGTCGTAATTTATAGGGTATATCATGACTAAGTATGTATTCTAAGCAAGTTTTTACAAATACAACTGATATTACAATAAAATGATTGTAGTTAAGTCAATATTAAAGGAATGGATACGAAAGATAGAGTGAAGGATATAAGTGATGAGTTATCATGAATATATAGAAAATCTCGTACAGTAGTATTGATTTTTGGGGGTGTGATATGTGAGAGAACGACGTATTATTCATATTGATATGGATTATTTTTTTGCACAAGTAGAAGTGAGAGATCATCCTAAGTTAAAAGGTAAGCCGGTTATCGTAGGAGGAAAAGCTAGTGGTCGGGGTGTTGTAGCAACAGCCTCTTATGAAGCACGTCAGTTTGGTGTTCATTCAGCCATGCCTATGGTGCGTGCACATCAACTTTGTCCTAATGGTTTTTATCTAACGCCTCGTTTTGAAGTGTATCGATCAGTTTCTCAACAAATTATGAAAATCTTTAAAAATTATACTAAGATTGTAGAGCCCTTATCTTTGGATGAAGCATATTTAGATATTACACATATTGTAAAACCCAACCGTTCAGCATCACAAATTGCGCAGATGATACGTCGAGATATTTGGGAAGAAACGAAACTCACATCAAGTGCAGGTGTTTCATATAATAAATTTTTGGCGAAATTAGCAAGTGGTATGCATAAACCTAATGGTATGACTGTTATCACGCATCAAAATGTGCATGATATTTTAATGGATTTGGATATAGGGCGTTTTCCTGGCGTAGGTCGCGTATCTGAAGAAAAAATGCATGACAATAATATATTTACAGGACGAGATTTATATAAAAAAAGTGCACAAGAATTAATTTATTTGTTTGGCAAGCGTGGACAACAGTTATATGATCGAGTTCGTGGGAAAGATGACCGAGAAGTGAAGGCTGAGCGTATTCGAAAAAGTGTAGGGGCAGAACGAACATTTTCAGTAGACACGAATGATGACGAAGAAATTTTGCGCAAAATGGAAATGTTGTGTGATAACATTGCAGAGCGTCTTGAAAAAATACAAAAAGCAGGACGCACAGTGACGGTAAAGATAAAAACCATTGAGTTTGAAACGCATACAAAACAGCAAAGTCTAAATACACCTGTAAGAGATGCATCAGACATTTATCAAGTTGCATACGATTTATATAGTGACGTCAAAGATCCAGAATGTGCAATACGCCTTATTGGTATTGCTGTGGGGAGTTTACAAGATGCTCAATTTAGAAATTTGACCATTTATGATTTTTTATAATATATCTTTATCTTGTAATTGTTTACCATATAAGTTTATAACAGATGCCAAGTCAGAATAGTTTTGTAGGAGACGATAAGTAATCATAGCACATGCTTTGGCATCATTCAGTGCATCATGATGACCATGAAAATCCAAGTTGTAATATTGCATCATATGCTTAAGTCCGTAACGTTGAGAGTGTACAGTACGACGAGATAACTGACATGAACAAAAATAAGTGATTTGAGGTGTTGGGATTTGTGCAGCTTTTAAACTAGCATGAAGTACAGACATATCAAAGGCAGCATTATGTGCTACAACAGGTAATTCTCCGATAAAATCCAACATATATGGAAAAACATCACTAAAGTATGGCGCATGAGAAACATCTTCAGGTTGAATACCATGCACTGCAATATGGCGTGATGAAAAAAAGTCATTAGGATTCACCAGTGTATAAAAAGTTTCTGTCAGCTGATGATCAAGAATTTTAACCATACCAACTGAACAAATGCTTGTGTGCTTAAAGTTAGCTGTTTCAAAATCAAGGGCAATAAATGCATTTTCTGGCATCTCTCATAAACTCCTTTAATACGAAATAAGATGATAGGACTGCATGAACATTTAATAATGTACATGTAGTCTATCATCTATTACAAACGACAAATCTTATGCTTCTTCATTAAAAGTACGTGCTGCAAGTTCTTTTTCGTATAGATATAATGTATTTGCATCATCACCAATACGGTTTAAATAATCGATATGGCGTTCAAACATCGATTCTTCCTCAACTTGTTCATCTAAAAACCAATTTAAAAACGAAATTGTTGCATAGTCTTTCTTTTCATTTGCAATTTCTGATAAGTTATAAAATCTTCTTGTAACATCTTGTTCTTGTTTTAAACCATCTTCAAATGTTTGTAGTATTGAATCGAAGTCCACTTTAGGTGCATCTAAAGATTGGAATATAGCTTTTTCACCACGGTCATTGATATAATCATAAATTTTTTGACCATGAAAACGTTCTTCTTTTGCTTGTTCAATATAGAAGTTAGCAAAACCATCATAAGAGTTATAATCACAATAAGCAGCCATCGCCATATAGGCATGTGCAGCAAAAAATTCATGGTTCATTTGGTCATTCAGTGCATCTAATAATTGTTTATCTAACATAATATTCCCTCCCAACAGTTCTTAATGCTAGTTTACACATTTATATTGTACAAATGCAATGGATAAATGATTTGTGAGTTTTAATTTTATAAATAAGCACTGCATGTTATAATACAAGAGGTAAAATGGAGGAGAATGGAATGAAACAATGGACAGCAATAACACTGGCAAAACTTGCAAGAAAGGCGAGTCGTGCAACAGGAAGAAAAGGTACGGATTTGCCCGGACAAGTAGCCAGAAAAATTGATACAAATATATTAAGAACATTGGCAGCCAAAGTGGACGAAATCGTTTTTGTAAGTGGAACAAATGGAAAAACAACAACGTCTAACTTGATTGGACATACATTAAAACAAAATAAAATTTCTATTATCCATAACAATGAAGGCGCGAATATGGCAGCAGGTATAACATCAGCATTTATTGTACAATCTAAACCTGACACTAAAATTGCGGTGATTGAGATTGATGAGGGTTCAATTCCACGCGTTCTGACAGAGATGACACCAACTAAAATGGTATTTACAAACTTTTTTAGAGACCAAATGGATCGTTTTGGTGAGATTGATATTATGGTTAATAATATTTTATCAGCCATTAGTGGTAAAGGGATTCAACTCATACTCAATGCAGATGATCCGTTTGTGAGTCGCTTACAAATTGCGAGTGATAACGTCATATATTATGGTATGGATAAACAAGCGCATACATTTGAACAATCTTCAATGAATGAAAGCCGTTATTGCCCCAATTGTGGTCAATTGTTAGTGTATGATTATATTCACTATAATCAATTAGGACATTATCGTTGTCAATGTGGATTTAAACGTCATACGCCACAATATTCAATATCAGCATTTGAAGTGAATCCTTTTATCCAAATGACTGTTAATGATACTGCATTTGCAATGAAAATAGCAGGAGATTTTAACGCGTATAATGCACTTGCTGCGTATGCTGTATTAAGAGAGCTGGGGTTAAATAATCAATCGATACAAAAAGGGTTTGAAACATATACATCAGATAATGGTCGTATGCAGTATTTTGAATATCAACATAAAAAAGCATTGATTAATCTTGCAAAAAATCCAGCAGGTATGAATGCATCGATGGCAATGGGGGATCAGTTAGATATGCGTAAAGTATATTTATTAAGCTTGAATGATTTTCCAGCTGATGGTAGAGATACATCATGGATTTATGATGCGGATTTTGAGAAGTTAAGACATCAAGATATCGAAGCTATTATCGTAACAGGAAGCCGTGCTGAAGAACTGCAGTTGCGTTTAAAGTTAGCAGAGGTTGACGTGCCTATTATTGTAGAACGAGATATTCATAAGGCAACTGCACTGACGATGGATTATGCGAGTTTTACAGTGGCCATTCCAAACTATACGTCACTCTCTCCAATGTTGGATCAGTTGACACGCTCGTTTAAGGAGGGACACAGACATGTATGAGTTAACAGTATTTCATTTTATGCCGGATAAACTCAACTTGTATAGCGACATTGGTAATATTATGGCACTGAAATATCGTGCAAAGCAGCGTAATATTACGTTGAATGTTGTAGATGTTAATGAAGTAGACGGTATTGATTTGAATAATGCAGATATTTTCTTTATTGGTGGCGGTAGTGACAGAGAACAAGCACTTGCAACAAAAGAGTTAACTAAAATCAAAGAACAACTGAAAGAAGCTATTGAGTCCGGACTTCCAGGTCTTGTTGTGTGTGGAGGCTATCAGTTTTTAGGCGAGAAATATATTACACCAGACGGTAAAGTATTAGAAGGTCTGCATATTTTAGATTTTTACACTGAGTCACAAACAGATCGCTTAACAGGGGATATTGTGATTGAGAGTGAGCAGTTTGGTACAATTGTTGGTTTTGAAAATCATGGTGGTCGTACACACCATTCCTATCCTACATTAGGGCATGTCACACACGGCTATGGCAATAATGATACGGATCGACAAGAAGGCTTACATTATAAAAATTTACTCGGCACATATTTGCATGGTCCAGTGCTGCCTAAGAATCACGAAATGACAGATTATTTATTAGCAGTTGCTGCAGAGCGTAAAGGCATTCCATTTGAACCTAAAAACATTGATAGTATAGAAGAGGAAGCAGCTAAAAAGGTTTTAATTGAACGTGCAAAAAAGAATAATCATTAAAAATATTGGATAGCTAAAATTTTAGCTATCCAATATTTTTGTACATGAATTACAAGTTATCCATATTAATCAGTTTATTACCGATATTAAAAAAAGAGGGGTCATGTGTTGCCATAACGATGGTAATGCCCTGACGATTAAATTGTTTAAATAGATTGATGATTTTTATTCCATTATCGATGTCTAAGTTGCCTGTAGGTTCATCTGCAATAATAAGGGCTGGAGATTTTAAAATGGCTCTCGCTATCGCAATTCGCTGTTGTTCGCCACCGCTACATGTATATATTTTGGTTTTTAAATCAAGTGAGGAAAGTCCCACTTGATTTAATGCATCTTTCATACGAGACGTCTCTTTTTTAGAAATGTTTAAAGGTAAAGATAAGTTTTTTAGAATGGTGTCATGATCGAGTAAACCATAATTTTGATAAATATAAGCAATACTTTCTCTTTTGAGCAATAATTTATCTTGTTCTTTGTGAATCACTTTGCCATTAAATTTAATTGTGCCTTGCTCAGGCGACTCCAGTAAACCGATTATATTGAGTAATGTTGATTTTCCTTTACCACTTGCCCCCTTGATGATAACGAAATCTCCTTGTGCAATTGTATAATTAAAATTTTGAATAAGTGTCTTAGTACCGAATGATTTGCAAATATTTGTTAATTCAATCATTTTTCTTCCCCTTTAACACATGGTTCACATTTTCTTTATTTAATGCAATAAATGAGTAATACGACACTATTATCTCAAATGTGAGTACACTCGAGACAACTAAATAAGAAATAAAGTGGTACTGTAATAAAAGAAAAACAGTCATTAAAACATTAAGGCATAATAAAAATATAAGGATATTGCGATGAATGAGAAAATAACTGTATCCTAGATGACGTCGAATAAAAATATTGTAAGCATAAGCGGTGAAATACAGACGAATAAACGTAAAGATCATCATAATAAAAGTAAAACCTGTTAATAAAGCGAGTGTGCTGTATTTATATATATTTGTTTGTAACTTATGGATGTGATCTATTTTGGTATTATATATAGATTCAATACATGGAATATAAGCTTCAACATCATACTTTTGAAGGCCTTCTTTAATGGTTTCATACGGATCATCTAAATGACTTTCAAAAGCATATTTTTTAGAATGATAAGTCTCAAAATTTAATGCATCAGTATTTCCTGTTTCTACAATAGCAATGGGCGCTTTAATGGTATGACGTTTTCCACCAATATCAGAATGATAAGTAAAATATTCTGTACGATTGTCCACCCATATAATATGGATATGTAAATGATTATCAGCTTTCCCTTTATAACTAAATATTGCCTTTTTAAAAGTAAAGTGATCTTTAAAATTATATTCTATTTTACGTGCATATTTTTTAAATTTGATAGGAACAAGAATATTTTGAGTGTTATCTTGATCAATCATTTGATCTAATACATTTTGTTGATGTGTATTCATTATTTTATGTCTTTTCAAGTAGGCTTTATCAATTGTAATTGTTTTACAATCAGGCTCTATATCCGCATTTTCTTTCTCATTGAGTACATAAGTAGGGGGGATCCCTTCTGAAACTTCAAAATTTTCTGCATCAATTAAAAATCCATGATTATAAGAGCTGTTGTAATGTTTTTTAAATCGTTTACTTACTGCTTTTGATAGTTCTAAATCTTTGACTTGTCCGCGATCAAATAGCATTGTTTTATACGTATGTTTTGTAATATCCCAATATTTCATACTCTCCTGTTGATGTTTATATGATTTATAGTTTTCAATAAGATTTTGAGTTGAAAGTGATAAAAAAATAATAGCTACAATAGCTAGAAGTATATAAGTATACATTGTCAAAAATACGTTTGGCTGTTTCAAGTTTTTTTCGTATTGTCTAACATAATGTATTACAGTAATAAAGATTAAAAATAGGCATAAAATAATAAAGGCAATATTGACGCATAGTGTAATGATAATCGCATAGAAAAAATAAAGATCATTATAAATATATGTATAAGTGAAGAAACTGATAATTAATGTAGAAAAAATATATAAATATATATGGGTTTTAAAGTTTGCTATTAAAAAGAAAAATAACTTCTTTTTAGAATAGCCTAAGTCATATAGTAACTTACAATTTTCTTTTTGCATTTGTAAATAATGAAGAAATACTGTAAAAAAGATAAATATAAGTAATAAGGAAACAATAAGACTAAAGCTATCAATTTCTAAATAATAATTAAAACTATTATTTTGTTTTTCTACTACTCCAACATTTTTGTTGATTAAAGAAATGACTTTTTGAATATTTCTATCATCCCCAGATAAAAAGTAGATCCCTCCATCATATAAATGGCTATTTTTTAGGTTATAAACTTTTATTCTATATTGATGATCAAATAAGTGTAAATTCTTATGCGAGTCAGCTTGTTGTTTTAAATTTTGATCAGTTGTATGAATTATAACTTTGTTGTCGCTGAAATGAGTTGCACGTGTAATAGAAACATTATATTTTTTTGATAAGTATTCGAAATAAGGCAAAACTTTTTTTGTATGAGGTCGTACTTTATCATCAAATAATAATTCTATTTTTTGTTTGTCTTTCTCTACTGTGTAATAAAATGAAAGAGATTTAGCATAGTCAATGACAATAAAGGTAAAAACGAGTGAAATACTAATAGCGAGAACGAGTAAAATTTTTTTCATCGTGACCTCTTTTCAGAAGAATAGGGGGCGTACATATTTGTATCCCCCTGTAAAATTTCTTGTTTTTAATTGAGAATACATAAAGTGCTGAGAGGATTAAAAAGGAACAATTTGTATCGATGGGATAACTTATTTATAGTCGTAGTAAGTTTGATTTCCAGTACGTGTTTTTTTAACTTTTCCGTTAGAAAATATGCCTGGTTTTTTCCAGCCTGGTGTACCTACATCACCGTTTCCATTAATAGCCGTTCCTTTTCCAAATTTTTTGTAATGTTTATATTTTGAAATGACCTCTTGTTGGCGTATACCTCTAATCCAGAAGCCACCAGCTTTTTTACCTGATTTGACTGATCTGACCTCTATATCTGAACTATCGTCGTTTGTTTCTGATTGAATGAGACCATTATAGTTATCAACATTTTCTAAATGGTCATTAATCATAGAAACATTTGCATTTGCGACACCTGTGATACCAATACCTAGGATGCTTAAAGTGAGCGTAGGAACTAAAATATAGTGTTTTTTCATCACACAACCCCTTTCGTAATATTCAGAATATTCAACGTTTAATACTCTGATGACTGAACGAATATATTCGTTATAAATGTTAAAGTGCGCAAGAAAATAGATAACATTTACAACTTAATTTTATTTAGATATAAGTTTTTGTCAATGATAAAATATACTCATAAAGGGTATTTTAGATGTTCGGACAGAATTTCAAAGTAATGAGAATATATGCATTTAAAAAACTGACTGAAAGAAAAATTTTCAGTCAGCCAGCCTTTAGTATATTGTGCTTATTTCTTTATTTTTCCGTGATAACGCAATAATAAAATACGATAAATTAATAATATTTCATAAATGGTATGGCTTTTAATTTGATTTATATCGAATTCATCTAATCCTTTAACAGAATTTTTTAAAGTTGATGCAGCTTTACGTTCGGGTTTGAACGTGCCACATTTGAAAATCTGATCGATACGTTGTGAAATAGTAATGATAGCTAATTTTTCTTTATCATCAAATAACATCATAGCATCTTGCGGTAAATAGATAATATTGGATAAGTGTGTAAGTAATAGACGATTTTCATGTGCGCGATTGGTTAACTTGCGAAGTCTGATCCACTCATCAGAGCGATGTTTTGCATTGTGATATTTGAGTTCATCTCTTTGATAACCTAGCAACTCTTCAATTCTTGTATTGAGCGTGTGGAGTTGTTCAACAAGCGCATCACTTTTTTTAGATTGAAAGTGACCAATGAGTAGTTCTTTCATGCGTTCATCAAATAGAAAGTAAATCTGACGTTCAGATGTTTCAATTAGGTTTTCAATTTGATCGTAGTATTTAGGTGGTAAAATAATAAAGTTGACTAATCCAGCTGTAACAAGTCCGATAATGGCTGTTAATAAGCGCGAAAAAAAGTTAAACATATAATTGTCATGAATATCAGGAATCATAGCTAAAGCTGTTAATGTCGCAACTAAAATACCGGGATGCAGCTTAAATCGAATACAAAGAACAATGGTGAGTGTTGCAGTTAATCCATAAGCAAAAGCGGAGTCATCGCCAAAAATGTAAGTACAGACAACGGCAATAAAGGCTCCCATAACTGTTGCTGGAAGACGTTTATAGCCTTTTCGAATAGAGGCTTTGACAGTAGGTTCAATTGTGACTACCGCTGATAAAATTGCAAATATAGGATTGAGGTTAAGCGAGAGACAGAATAATGCAGTTAAAAAAGTGGCAAGCCCTGTTTTAAGCGTTCGAGCGCCAACAAGATTTTTATACCATTTGACTTTCATGATCATAGCTCCTGTTTTGTACTTACTTCTAGTATATCAAAAAATATTTGTTATAATAAGCATGGTATAAAATTTAAAAAAGGAACGGGATTAGAATGATAGTTAAAACGGATGAAGAATATAAAGCATTGTTAGAAATAGGTGCAATATGTGCAAAAGTCAGAGATGCAATGCAAGCTGCCACACAGCCAGGTATTACAACCAAAGAATTAGATCATATTGCAAAAGAAATGTTTGAACAAGAGGGGGCTTTGTCTGCGCCTATTCACGATGAGAACTTTCCTGGGCAAACATGTATTAGTGTTAATGAAGAGGTCGCACATGGCATTCCAAGTCAGCGTGTGATTCGTGAAGGTGACCTTGTGAATATTGATGTGTCAGCTTTGAAAAATGGATATTATGCAGATACAGGTATTTCGTTTGTAGTAGGGGAAACAGATGAACATGTGAAACAACAAGTGTGTGAAGTGGCAAAAGAAGCTTTTGAAGCAGCAATGACTAAAATTAAAGTCGGTAGTAAATTAAGCCAAATCGGGAAAGCGGTTCATGCAACTGCACGCAAAAATAATTTAAAAGTGATTAAAAACTTAACAGGTCATGGTGTAGGTCAATCTTTACATGAAGCACCAGCACATATCATGAACTACTTTGATCCACAAGAAAAGACATTGCTTAAAGAAGGTATGGTACTAGCCGTAGAACCATTTATTTCTTCTAATGCTACCTTTGTAACAGAAGGAAAGAATGAGTGGGCATTTGAAACATCAGATAAAAGCTATGTTGCTCAGATTGAACATACTGTTATTGTGACTAAAGAAGGACCTGTTTTAACAACTCAATTAGATGGTGCTGAATAAAGTTCAGTCTTAAGTCTTAAAGCAAAATGGTTCCGCAGCCTATTACTGAGGTTGTGGAATTTTTTTATAATGGTATTAACATTTGAGGTGATACGATTATGATACAATTAATAAAAATTTATATTGAACGTTTTCTTAAACAATGTTACCAACAAGGTCTTTCGCAATATCTTATGACATTAGATGTGAAACTTCAGACTATTGATGATACAATGCGTTATATTCAATACAAAAAAACACAAGCACAGTTGATTATTGACAGAAGAATGATAGAGTTAGAAAATAAATATATAAACTTAATGGATGAACGACACATCGATCAGGCTTCTAACTTGTACGATGTTGCGATGACATCTTTAAAAGAAGAATTAAATAAAATAGAAAATGAGTATGCCCAATTAGAGAATTATTATTCACAACTTGGTGAAGATAAAAAGTATACGAAGTGTGAATGCAACTTATTGAGATCTTTAGTCAATGCATACTAGAAAGGTGGCAATATGACGCAAAAATATATTTCGACTGAGCTACTCATACTTTTTACTGCGCTAATGATAATCGCTAATTTTTATTATATCTTTTTTGAGAAGATTGGCTTTTTATTTGTATTATTGTTAGGCAGTATTTTGATGTATGTTGGTTATATATACTTTCATAAAGTACGAGGCTTATTATGCTTTTGGTTAGGGGCCTTGATGATTACCTTTACTTTACTGTCTAATAAATATACACTTGTTATTTTATTTATTTTTATGATTATTATTGCTTTTCGTTATATTAAATATAAACGACGTCCACTTGAAGTTGTTTTTGGAGATGAGGTAAAGGAACACGAATCTTTTATCAAACAAAAGTGGCTTGGAGAACAAAAAACACCGATTTATGTCTACAAGTGGGAAGACTTACAAATTCAACATGGCATCGGTGATATACATGTTGATATGGTAAAGGCAGCTAATTTAAAAGCGCAAAACAATGTTGTGATTAGACATTTGATAGGAAAAATTCAAGTTGTTGTACCACTTAACTATAATGTTAATCTCAATGTAGCAGCATTTTATGGTACTACAATAATGGATAAGCAACGCGTCAAAATGGAGAATACAAATATTAAATTACACACAGAACAGAAAAAAGAGAGTTACACTGTGAATATCTTTGTTTCTACTTTGATTGGCGATGTTGAGGTGATTTTTCGATGAATCACTATTTTCGTACAATTGGCGCGATGTTAATACTTGTTTATGCGATGTTTACAGCTTTTTTCTTTATAGATAAAGTTTTTGTTAATATTATTTTCTTTCAAGGGATGTTTTATAAGCAAATTTTTGGTGTGCCTGTATTTTTGTTTATTAATTTACTTGTCGTTTTTTTGTGTATTCTTGTAGGAAGTGTAATTGCTTATAAAATTAATCAACAATATGATTGGTTACAAGAGCAAATTGAACGTGCTATCGAAGGTGAGACGGTAGGTATTAATGATCACCAAATCGAACTATACCATGAAACCATTGCTTTATATCAAACACTAGTACCATTAAATCAAGAGCTGCATAAACTTCGTATCAAAACACAAAATTTAACAAATGAACAATATAATATGAATGATTTGAAAGTGAAAAAAATTATTGAAGATGAACGTCAACGTTTGGCACGAGAGTTACATGATAGTGTATCTCAACAGTTATTTGCGGCAAGTATGATGTTATCTGCAATTAAAGAAACCAAGTTAGAAGCACCTTTGAATCAGCAAATACCGACATTGGAGAAGATGATTCAAGATTCTCAATTAGAAATGCGTGCGTTATTATTGCATTTGAGACCGATTGGTTTAAATGATAGGACACTAGGTGAAGGGATTGAATCATTGGTTACAGATCTCCAACGTAAAGTGCCGATGAAAGTCATATATGAAATTGATGCATTCGAAGTGCCCAAAGGGATTGAAGATCATTTATTCCGTATCACACAAGAAGCCATTTCAAATACGTTGAGACATGCTAATGGTACACAAGTCAGTGTAGAATTATTAAATAGAGAAGGGTATTTATTATTGCGTATTCAAGATGACGGTGTAGGTTTTAATGTAGATGATAAGATAGAACAGAGTTATGGTTTGAAAAATATGAGAGAGCGGGCCACAGAAATTGGTGCCACTTTTCATATCGTATCACTACCTGACTCTGGCACACGTATTGAAGTAAAGGCACCTTTAGATAAGGAGGGACATTATGACGATTAAAGTATTATTTGTAGATGATCATGAAATGGTTCGAATTGGTATTTCTAGCTATTTATCTACTCAAGTTGATATTGAAGTAGTAGGCGAAGGGAGTTCTGGAAGAGAGGCGATTGAGAAGGCACATGAATTACATCCAGATGTTATTTTGATGGATTTGGTCATGACTGATATGGACGGTGTAGAAGCAACGACACAAATAAAAAAAGCATTACCACATATTAAAGTTGTAATGTTAACAAGTTACATAGAAGATAAAGAAGTCTATCGTGCATTGGATGCAGGTGTAGATAGTTATATTTTGAAAACAACCAGTGCAAGTGATATTGCTAAAGCGATTCGTAAAACAAGTTTAGGTGAATCTGTGTTTGAAGCGGAAGTACTTGTGAAAATGCGTAACCGTATGAAACAGCGAGCGGAGTTATATGAGATGTTAACCGAAAGAGAAATGGAGATTCTACTTTTAATTGCTAAAGGTTATTCTAATCAAGAGATTGCAAGTGCTTCTCATATTACAATCAAAACCGTTAAAACACATGTAAGTAATATTTTAAGTAAGTTGGAAGTTCAAGATAGGACACAAGCTGTCATTTATGCATTTCAACATGGTTTAATAGAATAGAACAAAAGGCAGTACAATCTCGATATCATTTTCTATCGAGATGTACTGCCTTTTACTACTTACTCACAGTTGTATAACCATCATGGACAAGTTCTAGTGCGCCAGTATAAGGATCAATAACAAGACCATGAACAGGTACATGCTGATCAAATAAAGGATGTGTATTGATCATTTTGATATTTTGTCGTACATTTTCATAGACATCATCAAATCCACCAAGAAAACTTGGAACATCAATACCAGAATGCTCAAGCACATTAAGCGTTTGGTCGCTAATACCACGTTGCTTCATTGTTGAGATCACATCGTCTGCATTGATATTTCCCATACCACAATCTTTATGACCCATTACAATAATTTCTTCTGCACCTAGTGCATAAATCCCTACAAGTAAACTACGCATTGTTGAACCATAAGGATGGCTGATTGTAGCTCCAGCATTTTTAACGACTTTAAGATCACCATTATTAAAACCCAGTGCTTTTGATGATAAATCTTGTAAACGCGTATCCATACAAGTCAGTAGAACAGCACGCTTAGAAGGCATTTTACTTGTTGCATATTTTTCATATTCCTTATTTGAAACAAATGTTTGATTGTAAGATAGAATATCTTCTAGTAATGTCATAGTGATTCCTCCTAAATGTTGTTATATCATGATGTTTATGAACCTAGCTTTGCCTATTAAAACGTTTTATCGCTTCCAACAATAACAAGAATAATCGGTATAAGTCTATTTTAATCGAGTCAGTGATTATCACGCTATTATGCGGCTTATCTATTTGATACGTTCCTTATGCTCACTCTATCTTGGTCAAAATAAATGAAATAGACTAGTCTTCGCGTGTCGTTTTGATTTTACGTGAGTACCCATCATTATCACGTGTTGCCTTTGGTGGTGCATTATAGTGTGTATGTTCTTTAGTTGTTCGTTGATCTACACTTATGTTTTCAGGGGACGTATTTGTTTTACCATAGTTATTATATGCTGTGGCAAGGTCTTGTTCGTCTTCTAACTCATCGTACGTCTGTTCTTCTGGTGTCTTGCCTTTAATCACTTTGCGCTGATGTATGATTGCATTAATCTCTGCACCAATAATTAAAATAAAACCTGTAATGTAGAGCCATAGCATTAAAACAATAACGCCTCCAATACTCCCATACGTTTTAGAGTAGTTTCCAAAGTTTGAAACATAGTAACCAAAAGCAAGTGTACCGAGCACCCAAACTACTGTTGCGAATAATGCACCTGGTAAGACAGATTTTAGTTTGATTTTGACATTTGGTGCGGCAGTGTATAGAACAGTAAATACAACTAAAATTGCAATGACAGGTAAGGCAGTGCGTACTAAACTGAATATCCATCTTATTTGTTCGTCTAAGCCCAATGGTCCAAAAAGTAAGTTACCGATCTGTTGTCCAAATGTAAAGAGGACAAGGGTAAGCGGTAACGTAATACCTAGAGCTAAAGTGAAAAATACAGATAATAGTTTAGATACAATGAAATTTCGACTGTCTTCTACATCGTAAGCAACATTAAAGGCATTCATAAGTGCTGTCATACCATTTGAAGCAGTCCATAATGTTAAAATCAAACCGACTGACAAAATACCACTGTTAGCATTCCCCATAATATCGTCAATGATACTTGTAATAATAGACGCTGCATCAGCAGGTGCATTGTCTGAAATTTGTTGAATAAATGTATCTCGATCGATGTTGAATAGTGGTACGAGCGACAAAATAAAGATAAGCATAGGGAAGAGCGATAACATAAAATAATAAGCAAGTTGAGCTGCAAGTCCCGAAGCGTCATCTTTACCAATACGATAAATTAAATACTTTAAGAAGTTGGGTCTGTCTGTGTATTTCACGGGTTTATTGATACGTGAGACAAAAAATGTTTCATTATCTTTAGGTGCTTCCTTAGATTGAAAAGGCTGAGGCTTTACATAATGATGTTCTGCTTCAATCTCTCCATTGGCATCACCTTTACGATTGGGATTGTTTTCTGTGTCATCAGATGTTTCATCATGATGTATTTTATCTTTAATTTTTTCTACAATGCTTTCAGATGAATGTTGTTTTTCCGACATATTTTTGCTCCTTAAGTTTATAGTCAAAAGAGGTTAAGTCACAATAATGACATATCTTAGTGCCTCAACATACTAACATAGAGAGAGGAGTGGGAGGAAATCTCATAACTATTATATAAGATTTCACCACCCACCCCTGTACAAAGATTTGTAATGATGAGAGGTTAGAATTTAAAGTTTTCTATCTCTCTAAATATGCACTTATAAATAAAAGAAATATAGATATTGATAGAGTTGATGGTCATATCAATACTTTTATTTATTTCCAAGTTGTTTATTGTTTTTACGTGCAACAAGTGTATCTTTAGCATCAAGTAACGAACGTTCTAATTCAGGATTATTACGGCGAATTTCTTCGAGTGTATCTTTCCAGTACATTAGCTCGTCAACGAGATTTGTTATTTTTGAAGGTTGTTGAGAACGTTGACCTGTTTTAATGTTGTGAACGGATGTTTTCACAGATTGACGTGTTTTAGAGTCAATCAATGCTACGGCGCCACCTATTGTCGCACCAATTAAAATACCTGGTAAAAGTTTGTTGTTCATATGGAGTTACCCCTTTCTGTCCTTTAAGATAAAGTCTATTAAGTAATCACATGATGATTGTATCATGTCATATACGCCTTCAAAGTTATTTGTATAGTATGGATCTGGTACGTCAGTCTCTTCCATATCACTAAATTCAAGTAACTTAAAAAGCTGACCTGTTAAATTTGGGTTGATACGTTTTATATTATCCACATTGCTTTGATCCATTGCAACAATATAATCAAAGTCATCTTCAGGTGTAAACAATTCACTAATGATTCCATCAAAAGGAATCTCATGTGCATTTAAAATTTCTTGTGTACCTTGATGTGGTGACTGTCCTAAATTCCATTCGCCAGTACCTCTTGACGTGACACTAATATGAGTGATTTTACGGTCTTTAAGACGTTGGCGCATAATCGCTTCAGCCATCGGAGAGCGACAAATATTGCCAAGACAAACAAATGCAACTGTTGTCATATTGATATCCTCCGTATCTTAGTTTATATGCCCATTTTATCCTTTTTCAAAACAATTCTAAAGTGATTCTTGTAAAAATTTTCCAAAATAAAGTGACTTTGTTAAAATATTGTGAGGAAAGGGTGTGAAAGACATGACAAAAGATATTGCAACAATGATAGAAGAAATTCGAGATCGTTTAAATTTAGTGAATCCAGGTTTAATTGATCCAGATAAATATTCGGATGAACATCGTGAAGATATTGAGGATATTTATGACTTTGTAACATCTAAAGAGACATTTACACCGCATGAAATGACGGGCATCACTGAGGCACTCGGTGCATTACGCCAATCATAAGCAGAAAGACAGAGGAGTGATTAAGATATGACTTTAGAAGAAAAGTTACAGCAATATGCACGCTTGCTTGTACGTGTTGGAATGAACGTACAACCTGATCAACCGGTCTTTATTCGAACGACTGTAGATGCTGTTGATTTCACAAGACGTATAGTCAAAGAAGCTTATGAAGCAGGCGCATCAGATGTACGTGTGAAGTATTCTGACCCACAGTTAGTACGCTATGCTTATGAGTATGAATCTCTTCCATTTTTTGAGAGCGATGTAAAAGCGTATGATGTTGAAGAACGCATGGATTATGCACATCGTGGAGCAAGTAATTTAGCATTGATTACCGAAGATCCGGACTTACTGAATGGTATTTCTGCAGAAAAGTTAAGTGCCAAACAATTCAGTTATGGAAAAGCATTTAAACCTTATATGGTTGAGTCACAAAAAAATACATTTCCTTGGCTAGTTGCATGTTATCCTTCCATTGAATGGGCGAAAAGAGTATATCCAGATGTATCACCACAAGAAGCATTTGATTGCTTTTTAGAAGACATTTTAGCTATTGTGCGCATTGATGGTAATGATCCGATTAAAAATTGGGAAGTACATACGCAACAACTCAAAGAACGGGCTGCTTGGTTGAATGATAAAGCGTATCAAGCGTTACATTTTGTGTCCAAAGGTACAGATTTACGTATGGGTTTACCTAAGAACCATATTTGGGAAGAGCCAACAAGTTACACACCAGAGGGACAAGCCTTTGTAGCAAACATACCGACAGAGGAAGTATTTACAGCGCCACATAGTCATCAAGTCGATGGGTATGTTTCTAATACGTTGCCGTTGAGTTATAATGGCACAATTATTGATGGTTTCAAACTTACATTTGAAGCAGGGGTAGTGGTTGATTTTGAAGCCAAACAAGGTGAAGACGTATTGCGTACATTGTTACAAACGGACGAAGGAGCACGTCGATTAGGTGAAGTGGCACTTGTTCCAGATGATTCACCCATTTCAAATCGTAACACTATTTTTTACAATACATTATTTGATGAAAATGCATCGTGCCACATTGCGCTTGGTTCCGCCTATGCATTTAATATAAAGGGTGGCACAGAGATGGATGATCAAACGCTTGCTGAACATGGATTAAATGATTCGTTAACACATGTTGATTTTATGATTGGTAGCAGTGATTTGAATATATATGGTATTACTGCTGAAGGTCAAGAAGAGCCTATATTTAAGAATGGAAACTGGGCAAACTAATAATAGATGAGGTTAAAACAATGACAGAGCATAATAAGAAATCAATGCAAGACTCGAAAACATACAAATCGCGTCAGGTGTTTCCACAAGACACAAACCATTTAGGTACATTGTTTGGTGGGACATTAATGGCAAATATCGATGAAATTGCTGCAATTTGTGCCATGAAACATGCAAATAATACAGTAGTAACTGCTTCAACAGATTCAGTGGACTTTTTATTACCGATTAAAAATGGTGATATCATCACTTATATTGCCATGGTGTCATATTCTGGAACATCATCTATGGAAGTATGTGTACAAATCATGATAGAAGATATATATACAGGTAAACATCAACTTGCAGCTTTAAGCTTTTTGACATTTGTTGCATTAGATGAGTCAGGGAAACCAACACCAGTGGCTGAAGTATATCCGGAAAATGATATTGAGCGCTGGTTCCATGAAACGGCAGAAGCACGTGTAAAAAGACGCAAAGAACGTCGTGAAGAAAGTAAAAGAACAATTCAGTTTTTATCAGAGATTAATGACCAGCAGCATTAAAGCCATAAAAATAAAAGAGGAAGCGAGACTACGAAAGCTTTTTGTAAAAATGAGCTTTCAGTCCGTTTCCTCTATTTTTTATACCCCAAAACAGATAATGTCAAGATTTGATTATGGTCTACTTGGGCATGAATATATTCTCTTAACTTCATGTATGCAATGATTTGCTATTGTGCATTATTTGTTCGAGATGATTGAAGTTTTCGTTGGGATAATACATATTTTTAACGAGTATGTTAGGTCCTAGACATTCAAAATGTGGACAATGACAGTTAATAGATTGCGACAGTGAAGAAGTCAGCCATTTTGAAAAAACATCAGTTAATGTATCTTGTTTGATATTTGCTAATGTTCCCGTTTCGTCACCAAAATCAGTGACAATGACGTTCCCTGTAAATACATTGACGTTTAAACGACTGCGTCCATCTGGATCGTTACGCAAAGATACGTTAGGTGCGTCTAATAAGCGTTGACGTAACACTGCGTCGTTGTCATCTTGTAAACAAGGAAAAATAGGAAGCGTACCGAATAGCATCCATACATTAGGGTTTCGAATATCTAATAAATGATGAATTGCTTGTTTCATTTCTGCTAGCGAAAGGACTTCTAATTGACTGGCAAAATCGGCAGGGTACATTGGATGAATCTCATGACGTTGACATTTCATTGTATCAACGACTTCATTATGAATTTTTTCAAGATAAGGCTGTGTTTGTTGATTGAGCATTGTTTCAGCAGAGACAAACATGCCTTGTTCACTCAATGCGCGTGCATTATTAAGCATTTGTTCGAACAGTTTGATACGTGCTTTTAATGGTGGTTTTTGCTCCATAGCACCAAAGCCGACTTCAGTAAACGTATCGATAGTTCCCCAGTTATGAGAAATATGGAGTACGTCAATATATTCAGCAATATCTAAATAGCGTTCTAATGGTAGTGTCAAATTAGAATTCATTTGAACATAAATACCACGTTTATATGCATAATGTAGTAGAGGCTTTACAACATTGCGAATAGATTTTTTAGAAAACATGGGTTCGCCACCAGTGATAGAAATAGTACGCAATGTCGGAATTTCATCCAGCCGTTTCAAAATTAAAGGCATAGGTAGCGTATCTGGATCACTTAATTGTAATGTATAGCCTACCGCACAATGACTACAACGCATATTACATAAATTGGTTGTTGTAAACTCAACATTACTAAGTACACGTTGACCGTGTTGTTCGATGTCGCGATAAGGTTCCCATGGATCATTGGCAATCGTAATGGGTTGTTTGTTAGTCATTAACACGTTAAAAACTCCTCATTTTAAATTGTAAGTGTATTTGATATGATAATATACGCATATATGTATAGGAAACAGGTAGAAGCGTATAGCTCTAAAATTTTTATTATGTTACCACTTCAAAGTTAGCTCGATTTGGATTCAGCTGTATGTTTTATAGAGTTACTGCTTATTTTTATAAAAGAAGCTTTAAAACAATTTTTAAGCTTACGATTGTTTCCATAACTTATACATAAGATGGATATTGACTACAACAAACTATTATAAAGGAGAACAACGAACTATGAAAGAGCCACAAACAATCAATCAGGTCAAAGAAAGGTTATCACAATTTATTGAGGATATGTCACACGTGAACCCCGATGAAGTTGAAGTTGCAGATATTGACGAATGGATTGCCTTGTTGGATCAACTTGAAGCAAAGGTGAGTGAACTACGCCGTTAGTTGTTAAGTATATTAAAAATTTGAGAATGATGTTTAGACATGATACGCTCAGGATAAATGATAAGTAACATTTTAAAAAGAAAGGTGAATCATTATGACAAAAAAAGTAGCAGTATTACTTGCGGATGAATTTGAGGATATTGAGCTAACAAGTCCAGCTGAAGCAGTCCAAGCAGCAGGTTATGAAACTGTGATTATCGGTCATACGCAAGGTGCAACTTTGACAGGAAAGCACGGTGTGGAAGCTACTGTGGATATCAGTATTGCTGAAGCACGTCCTGAAAATTATGACGCTCTATTACTGCCTGGTGGTTTTTCACCAGATCATTTAAGAGGGGATGCAGAAGGCCGATATGGTCAATTTGCTTCTTACTTTGTAGCTGAAGATAAACCTATATTTGCAATTTGTCATGGACCACAAATTTTAATTGATACAGATGCGTTAAAAGGACGTACACTAACAGCAGTACGCAATGTTCATAAAGATTTGTCGAATGCAGGTGCAACAGTAGTAGATGAAGCTGTCGTAGTAGACAATAACATTGTCACAAGTCGTACACCTGATGATTTAGATGACTTCAATCGCGAAATCGGTAATCAGTTAAAAGGCTAATAAATAAAAGAACGGGATAGAAAGTTTATTTTTGAAAAGCTTTCTTAACCCCATTCAAACAAAGATGACTAGAAGTACAAATATTTACACTTCTAGTCATCTTTGTTATTGATTTAGGACGATTTTTCCTTATGCGCGAGTCTTATTTTATTGATTAACGTACAAAACGGTATAGGAAGGGGCGTAATGGTTTAATATAATCCCCAACATATTCTTCTACGTGTGCATTAAATCCTTTTTTAAATTGTTGTACACCGAAATCTTCAGCAGTTTCGCTAAAATCTCCTGTAATACCGTAAAAGTTGTATCGTTCAATGTTATGTTCTTTTGCAAAGTTAATCATATCCCATTGTAAACGATAAGCACCCATATAGGCATTGTACTTTGGATTAGAGCCACTTGATAAATAGTAAACTTCATGATGATTAAAAATAAAGACAGCAGCAGCCAAGTCTAGTATATGTCCATCAGAAGCGATCAATGCTTTTGTTTGTTCGATTTTGCGCTGTGTGCTGGTCAGTTGTTGTTGTAGTTGATGCGCCTTAGTCTTAGTTTTCTTTGAGTTAGGATTTTCTGCAAGTTTTATTTCGACTTCAGCATATTGTTTTTGCAACGTGTTATGTTTATCATGTAATTCTTGTATATAATCTTGTAAATCAATATACGCTAATTTTAATACGATATGATCACCATAAGTACGTTGAAGGCGTTTAAAGTAATCCAAGTCTCTGAACTTGAAGTTATGTTTTTCTTCTGCCATTTGATTTAACTTATAAAAGCGTTCCGTCTCTTCTATGGAGAGTGTTTTGACTTTAACGCCCATTTCATAAGTTTTTTTGATATTTCGTCGTGTTTGATAGTCCATTTCTTTTAGTAATTGTTCAGGAGACTTATCTTGCAAGTTCAATACGGATAACCAGCGGATTTGACTGATTTTAGAGTAGCCGATAGGGTAGCCTTGGTGTTGATATCCGAGTTGTGCAAGTGTATCTTGCCAAGCGCGATTATCTTGTGTTTTTATAATTTCTCCATCAGCAGAGCGAATAGATTCGATAACATAAGGATCTACGCGCAAGTAAAGACCACGGTGTTGTTTCAAATATTGAGTGAGATGTTTGAAGAAAAAATGGACGAGTGCTGTATTTTGAAAATCCATAACAGGTCCACGTTCAGTATAGAAATATTTAAATATTTTGAGAGAACGATAAGCACTAATCAAACATGCAGCGATCACTTCACCATTATCGTTTTTAACACCGACAAGATGTGATTGATCAGATGCTTTGTAACGCTTAATAGATTGCGTATAGTGACTGTGGTGTTCATCGACAAATCGTGTGAATTCTTCTTCTGTAAGGTTTAAAAACTTCATAATGTATGAAGCTCCTTTCTAAAATGATATAAGTTGTAATAAAAATAGTATGTGTTAACAAGCTAATACATCACTTTGAAACATTGAAAAAAGGTTTATTAAAAGTTCATCTGAGCTTTTCAAGTTTATATAGTATTTGGTAAGGATGCATACTCAGTACAATTTAATGCCTCCCCCTCTATTATACGACGATATAGAAAAGGTAGTGTAAATTTAGCTTATTGTCATACTTTGAGAACTGTTCATTGATTATGTAGTCTCTCTATAATTATTTACTCATAATTATCATGAGATACCCTCGTGCTAGGGACTGATTTTTAATGAAAGGTATAGATTAAATATATAAGACTTGATAAACTCAATTGTAAGAAGATTAGAGAAAGTAGGTCATGATGAATGAAAAGGGCTGACCGAATAAAACGTGCTCAACGAAAACAAATGCCGAATGAACCACATTATAATACGTATTATCGTCCAGTTGGTACACCGCCACATAAAAGAAAACCACGACGTATTTTTAGAACTTTGTTGCTTGTTGTAGGTGTATGTCTTGTACTATTTGTTGGTTTAATGTTTGCGTTAGCTCAGAGAGCAGATGTTTCAAACTTATCACAAATTGAACAAAAAGCAACATATGTTGATGCACGTGCTATACCAGAATATACGAAAGGTGCTTTTATTGCTGTTGAAGACAGGCGCTTTTATAAACATCATGGAGTAGATTTTAAAGGAAGTATACGCGCTATTTTTACTTCGATTAAAGATCCAGATCGTTTGCAAGGTGGGAGTACGATTACACAGCAACTGGTAAAGAATTATTATTATGATAATCAACAAACCATTACACGTAAGCTGAAAGAAATGTTCGTAGCATGGCGTGTAGAAGATGAGTACGAGAAAGAAAAAATTTTAAGTTATTATATGAATAATATCTATTTTGGAGATAATAGCTATACAATTGAGTCAGCTGCAAATTATTATTTTGGTGTTACAACAAATACAAACAATACGAACTTACCACAAATTTCTGTATTGCAAAGTGCCATTTTAGCGAGTAAGATCAATGCACCATCTGTTTATAATGTGAATGATATGTCGGCATCTTTTATCAATCGAACAAAGATGACACTAGAGAAGATGAAACAACAAAATTATATTACGGAAGCACAATATACAGAAGCATTACAACAACTTGGCACAGAGTAAATGCAATGTGGAAGCGAGAAAACGAAATCCTTTGAAATCATTAAGGTTTCTGTCTCGCTTTTTTCTTTTTATATTGTGATATATCATAAAGTAAATCAGTAGATTAAAGGTTTTGAACGGCATATAATACAGAGGTGTAAAGGGAACGGTATTGAGAGAGGGGATATTATGCCACAAATTTCTAAAATTGAAGTTCAGAAAAATAATAACGAGCGGTTTAATATATATATTGATGATGTATTTGCAATAGGGGTTTCCATTGATACACTTGTTCACTTCAACTTAAAGAAAGGAGACGAAGTGAATAGAGAACGTTTGGGAGAGATTGAAGCACGTGAATTTCAACAACAAGCCATTAATCAAGCTATTCATTATTTGTCTTATCGTAAGCGAACACGCCATGAAATACGTCAGCATCTCATAAAAAAAGAATATCCTGATACCATTATCGAACAAGCCTTGGAATATTGTGAGCGTTTAAAGTTAATTGACCATGTTGACTATATGGAAAGTTTAAAGAACACAATGATACGCACGACAGATAAAGGACCAGAAATATTTCGCAAAAAGTTACAACAAGCTGGTATTGAAAAAGAGCTAATAGAGCGAGGGGTCGCTTGTTACATAGATGAACAGCCTATAGAAAAGATATATGCATTAGCAGAGAAAATCCTACGTCAAAAAAAGGGACCAGCTGTTAAAGTACGTCAACAAGTGCAACAGGCTCTCATGAATAAAGGATACACTTTAGATGTCATTATGCATGTCGTTGAAACGTTAAATTTTGAACCAGAACCTGAAATAATAGATAGCTTATTACAACGAGATTTAGAGAAATTTTTTAATAAATATCATAATAAATATGAAGGACGACAATTGCGAGCAAGGCTTGTTGAGGTATTGATGAGAAAAGGTTATACATATGATGATATTCAACAAAAACTAGTAGAAAGTGGTATAGAAAATGAATAAAAAAAGACTAAGTGAGATGACAAGACAAGAAATTTTGCATGAGATACAAACTTACAAAGAAAAAATGCGTAAAGCTGAAATGAATGGTATTATGAATGAATATGATGTGTACCAAAACAAAGTTATTATTGCAGAAAGTTATTTGATAGACCCGGAAACGATCGAAATAGGAAAGATGTACCTTTTACGAGATGAATCAGAGCAATATTTTAAAGTCGAGCGTCTCAAAGGTATTTTTGCATGGGGGTATCGTGTTAATAGTATTCAATCAGAAGAGGGGATACCACTCTCTTTATTAAAATTATAGAAGGGGTGACATAGATGAGTAATGCAATTGTATTAAAGATGATCAATGTCACACACTATTATCGCAATCAAAAAAAGCAAAATGTGCTCAAACCTTTTAGTTATCAGCCTGAAGACATCGAACTTAATAATATCACATTGCATATTTATCAAGGAGAAGCCCTTGGTATTATTGGAGAAGCAGCATCATCTAAATCGTTAGTAGGTGAGATACTTGCAGGTACAGTTTTACCAGACAAAGGACGTGTAGTGAGAAAAGCTACATTATTTTATGCGAATATGAATCAAAAAAATGTAGAGCATGTACCAGTTCTCGATTATGTTAATGATGTTATACAACTTTATGAAGTGGATGTTCCTAAACATAAAGTGATTCAAGTGATAAAATATGCACATTTGGCAGATAACAAACACGATTTGGTCAAAGACTTAACGGATGAGCAGTATGCACAACTATTATTTAGTTTAGCACGTTCATCACAAGCAGAGATTGTTATTTTGAGCCATATTTTGTCTTATTTAGATGAGGATTTTTTTGATAAAGCTCAAAATATGGTAGCAGAATACGTGAATAAAGGGTACACATGGATTACAATCGATAATGATGTGACTAAAGTGAAGGCCGTGAGCAACTATGCTGTTTGGATTTCACATGGCCAATTGCGTAAAGAAGGATTCGTCAAGCAAGTCATTCCTTCTTTTGAGCGCCATGAACAAGATAGAGCAACATTGAAAACCGAAGAAGAGCAACGACATTTTGATGAAGATTGGAAACGAAATCGTACAAGAATGCCAGAATTGACTTATAATTTCAAACGTATTGAACGTTATCATCATGCTAAGCCACCTGTATTTTTAGCGAGAATTTGGACATGGACAGCTGTGTTTTTAGTTGGAATGTTATTATCTAGTGTATTGATTTTTAATAATTTAGGAAAACTTGACATTGCAGAATCAGCATCGCAAAATGCCATTTCTAAGCATTCAGAAACAAGCTTTACAGATAAATTAGCGTACGGTGTGTTGACATCAGGGTCAGCAACTTTGAAATCATTGCATCATAGTGGCAAAGAAATACATATTCCGCAGCATACTGTTGTGACAATTACTGGAGAAAATAAGCGTAAATATCGCATAGAAATGAATGGTAAATTATATACTGGTGCGAAAGAAAAGTTTCATTATTTTAATCCTGCTGCCCTCTATAATCAAATAGAACGAGATGAACTCGCACCGTATATGAAGCAAAATTATATTCATTATGTTGATTATTTTAATAGCCAGTTGCATAAGTCACATAAGACAGTCAATGAAACACTTGTAGCAGAGAAAGATAAAGAAAACAGATTTGTTGAGCCTGTTTTAGAGCAACCTATTGAAATGTTGTTTGATGATCAGAATAAATTAATAGGATATACATTTCCGATTGTGAAAGAGAAAAAGTTACGCGAAACATTTAATGTTAAAGATGATATGTGGATTGCTAAAACAGAAGCAGGTTATTATATAGCAGATTTTAGTACACATAAATGGATTTTTATAGAATTGTAGGTGAGGTATATTGATAGAAAATATAATACGCTTTTTTCATGAGATTCCTCGCTTTTTTCGCTATGGTCTTTATCGAATTAAGATGCACAAGCGCTGGGCAATGTTAACGTTTCTTATTGGTGCACTATTTATTGTGTTAGATGCTTTACTTTTTAAGTTGATGGGAACATTAGATGCGATACAAGTGATGATTGATTACCGCTTAATAGGTGCTATAACATTTGCGGTAATTTGGATTGCAATATATAGCAGCTATCGTTTTTTTCCGAGAGACTATTATGTCACACGTCATTTTGATAGCAGTCCCTTTTTACGTGTTGTATTGTCTGGAACTTTATATAGCATCATCTTGTTGTTGCTCGTCATCCTGATGCTCTTTTTTAAATCAGTTAATACAGACGCTACAATGGTAGGTATTCTCTTTTATATTATAATGAGCTTATTCTTTATCGTTACATTGTCATTTTTACTTGGTTTAATCTATATTTTATATCCAAAGTTAGATGTTTTGTTTTTGACTATTTCAGGTGTGTTGCTTATAGCAACTCCTATCTTTTATATTCCTGAGAACACAGAAAGTGTTATAGCGCATATATTCATGCTCAATCCGTTTTATTATTTAGTTAATGGTATGCAGCAATCTGTAATCATCGGATACGGTGCTTTAAATCATATAGGGTATCATCTTTACTTTTTATGTTTTATGGGCTTAATGATTGTGTTTAGTTTTGCACTAAGAGATTATGTAACACAGTTAAGACCTAATGAACATATACACAAGGTAAATAAAGAGGCTCGCCCTAAGTCTAAAGTAAAAACACGTATCAAATAATCTTTGAATTGTATTCAAAATCCCGAAACGCAGCTTAAAGACGTTTCGGGATTTTTCATGTTAAAGTGCTAATGTGCATATAGTTTTTTCATAAGCTTACTTTCACTAAACACCCAACCGGTATAAGAGTGTTTTACAATCATATCCTTATCTAAATGAACGATGGCGACAAATTGATAGTGACCATTTTTTAAATAACGTAAATCAATTAATCGAAGCTCTGTTGTTTCATTATCAATATGTTCAATATGCCAACGATAAATAGATGAAAAGTTTAAAAAAGCTCGAACATTTGGATCGTTGCGTACCGGTTTCAGTATATCTATGTCAGGCAATGATTGACGCTTTACTTTATCACTAAATACGATATTTCGTCCATAGCTACGCCCCACATAGTCATATGTATCCGTTTGGATAGCAATGCGCCACTGCATAAAGCGAATGGTTGGTGCAATAAATGTTTTAATAGGAGTTCCTAAATGTTGGATCTGACTCAGCGCCTGTTTTTTTAACCAAGCTTGCATTTTAAAACGTAGAATATAATAACCAATGAGTATCATTAAAATAGGCATAAAAGCAGTGTACGGGTGTGCACCTAAAGACCAGATGATGATACCTAATAGTAATAAAGCGAATATCACGGGATCAAACGTATTAATGACACTAAGTTGAATCCATTTATTGGTAATAGGTCTTAAAGCTTGTGTGCCATATGAATTGAAAATATCGACAAATACGTGTAATGCAACTGCTAATTGTGCCCATAACCAGATGTGTAGAGGAGGTATCCCTATGGAAAAGACGTATACAAGCAATGTTAGTAATAGAGGCCATAGTAATGTGAAAGGGATAGAATGTGTAATCCCTCTATGGTTTGCAATATAGGTTGCGTTATTTTTTAATTTTAGTACAGTATCTATATCGGGAATTAAAGAACCAGCGATAACAATAGTAGCTGTTGCGGTAAAATGATTTGCTAGTGTGGGATCAGTTGTTGCGAGTGCAGTTAAGCCAATCCCCATTGCAATATGTGTTGCCGTATCCATATATCTCACTCATTTCAATCGTTCTTACTATAATTATACGTGATAATGTGGATGAACTAAACTATTTAAGATAAAGATAAGGAGTTAATTCATGTATTTTGAAGACACATTTAAAGAAGATTTAGTTGCTTGGTTTAAGGTGAACCAGCGAAGTATGCCATGGCGTGAAACGTCTAATCCTTATTATATATGGGTAAGTGAAGTCATGTTACAACAGACACAAGTTGATACAGTGAGAAGTTATTATGAGCGTTTTATTAAACATTTTCCAACGATTGAAGCATTGGCATATGCAGATGAAGCGCATGTCCTTAAGTTGTGGGAGGGGCTAGGGTATTATAGTCGTGCGCGAAATTTTCATGCAGCAGCTCAAGAAGTTGTTACTCGATATAATGGAGAGATTCCACCTAATCCAGAACAATTTGCTGCATTAAAAGGGGTTGGACCTTACACACAGGCAGCAGTAATGAGTATTGCTTTTGATTTGCCTTTAGCAACCGTAGATGGCAATGTTTTTAGAGTGTGGTCTCGTTTGAATGATGATATACAAGACACAGCACTTCAAAAAACACGAAAGGCCTATGAACATGCTTTGGAACCCTACGTTCAGCAACATTCTGGAACATTTAATCAAGCGATGATGGAGTTGGGAGCACTTGTCTGTACGCCTAAAGCACCAATGTGTTTATTGTGCCCAGTACAACATCATTGTGAATCATTTGATAAGGGGACAGTGTATGAACGTCCAATTAAAACAAAAAAATTGAAGAAAAAACAATATAAATTAATTGTATTATATATTGAAAATCAAAATGGAGATATTCTAATTGAGCAACGTAAAACAAAATTATTAAATGGAATGTGGCAATTTCCAGTATATGAAGAGGATATAGTGGATAGGAAGTTAGAGGAAGAATTTGGAGATGCAATTACAATAGTAGAAAAGGATATCTATCAACTTAAACATCAGTTTACACATATAACGTGGAATATGACTGTACATCATGCGAAAATAATATCAGATAGTGATAAGATGCTCACTGAAACACGTAGATGGATAACGCCCGAAGATAAAAGGTTGTATACGTTTCCAGTACCTATGACTAAAATATATGAAGTGATGCAGTAAAGCGAATTGATTAAATATGATGATGTTGTGTGCTATAATGACAACATAAAAATGAGCGTATGATGAGCTGAGAATGAGGTGATGTGACAAGTGGTTAAAGCATGCATCCCAAAAGAAGGGACAACGATTAAAATTCAATCTTACAAACATGATGGTACAATTCATCGTGTATGGTCTGAGACGACAATTTTAAAAGGAACGGCAGATGTCGTAATTGGTGGTAATGATCACACACTTGTTACAGAAAGCGATGGACGTACTTGGGTGACACGTGAGCCGGCAATTGTTTATTTTCATTCGGAGTATTGGTTCAATGTTATCTGTATGTTTCGAGAAGATGGCGTTTATTATTACTGCAACTTATCTTCACCGTTTGTTTGTGATGAAGAGGCATTAAAGTATATTGATTATGATTTGGATATTAAGGTATACCCAAATGGTAAATATCATTTGTTGGATGAAGATGAGTATGAACAACATATGCAACAAATGAATTATCCTAAAGATATTGATACAGTATTGCGTGCTAATGTTGATATTTTACAACAATGGATAGAACATAAAAAGGGGCCATTCGCACCAGATTTTATCAAAGTATGGCGTAATCGTTTTCGCCAAATTAAAAATAGATAGTTTGAATAATGAGGGAGCGGGGTAAATGACATGTCTGCGCTTAGAGGAGACATAGTGATTATCTTGCTCCCATCAGTATGTTTAATTAATGGCACAATTGATACTAATGATGGAGCCCGAATCATTGCAGAGGATGTTGTAATTTTACAAAATGTCTCATCCTTGGAACAGTCACACAATATTTAGGAGGTTTTCGAAAGATGATTAAAAGGTACCTTGCATTTGTTAAACCATATAAATGGCTGATTTTTGGTACTATTATTGTAGGTATATTAAAATTCGGTATTCCATTACTTATTCCATTGTTAATTAAATATGTTATTGATGATGTCATTAACAATGGTGCATTAAGTGTGACGGATAAATATACACATTTGATGATTGCAATGGGAATTGCAGCATTTATCTTTGTTGTTGTTCGTCCACCTATTGAGTTTTTAAGACAGTACATGGCACAATGGACAAGCAATAAAATATTATATGATATTCGAAAAAAATTGTATGACCACCTACAAGCTTTGAGCTCCCGATTTTATGCAAATAACAAAGCTGGGGAGGTCATTTCTCGTGTCATTAATGATGTAGAACAAACAAAAGACTTTATAATGACGGGATTAATGAATATTTGGTTAGATTGTATTACAATTATTATCGCGTTATCTGTTATGTTCTTTTTAGACGTTCATTTAACAGTTGCAGCTATTATTGTATTACCATTTTATATTTTGACAGTATATTTCTTTTTTGGTCGTCTGAGAGAGCTCACACGTCAACGTTCTCAAAAATTGGCAGAGACACAAGGCTTTTTACATGAACGTGTCAATGGAATGGCAGTAATTAAAAGTTTTGCGATTGAAGAGAACGAAGCAAAAAACTTTGATAAACGTAATACGAACTTTTTAAATAAAGCGTTTCGTCATACACGTTGGAATGCCTATTCATTTTCAGCTATTAATACAGTAACAGATATCGGACCGTTGATCGTTATCGGTTACGGTGCTTATTTAGCCATTTCTGGAGATGTAACGGTTGGAACGTTAGCAGCTTTTGTAAGTTATCTTGAGCAACTATATGGACCGTTGCGTCGTCTTGTATCATCATTTACAACATTAACACAAAGTTTTGCTTCGATGGATCGTGTTTTTCAATTGTTTGATGAACCCTATGATATTAAAAACCTACCTCATGCACAGCCTTATAAGATACAGCATGGTAATATTGGTATTCATAACGTTGCTTTTCGTTACAACGAGGACGAACGAGATGTATTAAAAGATATTACACTTGATATTCATCATGGTGAAACAGTAGCATTTGTTGGTATGAGTGGAGGCGGTAAGTCAACGCTAATTAACCTTATTCCACGTTTTTATGATGTGACAGCAGGGGAGATTACAATCGATAATCATCCAATCCAAGCATTTGATATAGGGAGCTTACGTCGTCAAATTGGAATGGTACAGCAAGATAATATATTGTTTTCTGATACAGTAAAAGAAAATATTTTATTAGGTCGTCCCGATGCAACATTTGATGAAGTGATAGCAGCTGCTAAAATGGCAAATGCACATGACTTTATTATGGCACTTCCTCAAGGATATGATACAGAAGTAGGAGAAAGAGGGGTTAAGCTTTCTGGAGGTCAAAAACAGCGTCTCTCTATTGCACGTATTTTCTTAAATGATCCACCTATTTTAATATTGGACGAAGCGACAAGCGCATTGGACTTAGAGAGTGAAGCTATTATTCAAGAAGCACTTGAGACTTTAAGTCATGATCGTACAACGCTTATCGTTGCACATCGTTTATCTACGATTACGCATGCAGATCGTATTGTCGTTATTGAAAATGGTCATATCGTTGAAAGTGGCACACATGAAGCACTGATGTCACGCCAAGGTGCTTATCAGCGCTTGTATAATATTCAAAATCTATAATAAAAAGCCCCATTTAATGCTATGCATCAATCACAAAGTAGCATTAAATGGGGTTTTTAGTAAATTATAAAGGCTCTTCACCTTTTGTAGTGGTATGGCATATGCTGTTTCACCTTTTTTGGTATACAAACAGCGTAATCATTGATTTTTAACCTGTCATTTCGCTTACCCCAATACATATCAATAGATGAATTTAAGTGTGTCATTCAATCAACAATTAACGAGGGGTTGGGACATAGGCATCCAGTTCCTTAGATACACCTAGCTATTTCTACGTATATAAAATTATAATAAAATCAAACTAAGTACTTTTAATGATCTATCCACCACAGAAGATGGACAGCCATTATAAATCAAAGTCTTCTTCAACAATATCAATATCGGGATCGTTTGCATGATATTTAAAATAGCTAATACTCAAACGATTGAGATGTTCTAAATTATAACGATACTCTTCTAATGAAGAAATCACATGCATAACATTACGATATGAGTAAGTTCTCTCTACATTGTGCTGTGAAACTTCGTCTTGAAACACTTCTATAATATCTCGCTTTAGAGGGTTTGCGATTTGTGCCTTAGCTTCTGGAAGATTGAACTTTGCTTTTTTCGTAATACTGATTAAAATTTGTTCATGAAACTGTGTAAGTTCATCTATTTCTAATTTAACTTGAAGAAGTAAGGTATCACTTAAATGAAGCATGTCATTTTGGTATCGATTCATACGTTTTAAGACATCATAGGCATCTCGTGTTGCTAGAACAATTTCTTTGAAAAGAATTTTTTTGCGAGTAAGCGCATGCATTTGTTTTTTAGTTAATAAGCGTTCTTCTTTGTAATATTCGAGTAATTGTTCTAAATTAACAATACGTTGACGCAATAGTTCAAGATCATTTTTTACATGATTGAATTCTGTTGCATCATTAAGTACAAGGTTAAACCACTTGAAAATATCAGTTGAAATATTGAGTGAATTATAATAAATTTTTGTTTCAAATTTTGGTGGCAAGAATGTTAAGTTAACGATGAAAGAACTTATAACACCTATCATCACGAGTGTGAAACGATAAAATGCTGAAATATAAAAAGAACCATCATGTTGGCCCATAATAATGAGCGCTGTTACTGTGGCAAGTGTTGCGACGTGTGCAATATTCATTTTATATAAAAGCGCAATAAGTAGAATAACTGTGACACCCATAATGATAATGTTATTGCCAAATATTGTGACCATGATCATCGCAAGTAATGCGCCAATGATATTTCCTTGAAATTGGTCAACAATTGTTTTGAAAGTACGATAAACACTAGGTTGCATTGCCACAACGGCTGCAATACCAGCCACGGTGATCATACCGGCATCAGAAGGTAATAGTGCAGCCACAGAAACCGCAAGTATAATAGCGATCCCTGTTTTTAAAATTCTAGCACCCAGTTTCAATAAACATTCCTCCTCGAAATTGGTCAACAATTGTTTTGAAAGTACGATAAACACTAGGTTGCATTGCCACAACGGCTGCAATACCAGCCACGGTGATCATACCGGCATCAGAAGGTAATAGTGCAGCCACAGAAACCGCAAGTATAATAGCGATCCCTGTTTTTAAAATTCTAGCACCCAGTTTCAATAAACATTCCTCCTCGAAATTGGTCAACAATTGTTTTGAAAGTACGATAAACACTAGGTTGCATTGCCACAACGGCTGCAATACCAGCCACGGTGATCATACCGGCATCAGAAGGTAATAGTGCAGCCACAGAAACCGCAAGTATAATAGCGATCCCTGTTTTTAAAATTCTAGCACCCAGTTTCAATAAACATTCCTCCTCTGAATATACGATCCAACCTTAAGTGAGTTGGATCGTATAAGTTTAAATATATTTAATCTACCTCAATTCAGGTCAATTTTTAGTTTGATTGTGCGAGTTGTTTGAAAGCCAAGTCAGCTGCTGCTAATGTCTGATCAATATCTTCGTCTGTATGTTCTGTTGTTAAAAACCATGCTTCATATTTAGAAGGTGCAAGATTGATACCTTGATGTAGCATTAATTTGAAAAAGCGTGCAAATTGTTCTCCGTCTGATTGATCAGCTTGTTCATAGTGCGTTACTTTTTCATCTGTAAAATAAACAGTGAGTGCGCCTTTAACGCGATTAATAGTTGCTTTAATATGATATTTATCAATAGAGCTTTGTAATCCTTCTTCTAACTTTTGACCTAAACGATCTAATTCTTCATAAACACCATCTTGTTCAAGCACTTCTAATAGTGCGATACCCGCTTTCATTGATAGTGGATTACCAGCCATTGTACCGGCTTGGTAAGCAGGACCAAGAGGGGCGACTTGCTCCATAATATCTTGGCGACCCCCGTAGCCACCAATAGGTAATCCACCACCTACAATTTTACCGAATGCAGTGAGATCAGGATAAACACCTAGTAGGTCTTGAGCTGCACCATAGTGAAAACGAAAAGCTGTAATAACTTCATCATAAATTACAAGACCACCATGTTCGTGTGTAATATCATTCACTTGTTCTAAGAAACCAGGCATAGGTTCTACCATACCAAAGTTCCCAACAATAGGTTCAACGAGTACACCGGCTACTTGTTCCCCCCAATGTGCCATAGCTTCTTTAAAGGCTTCGATGTCATTAAATGGAACGGTAATGACTTCTTGTGCGACACTTTGAGGTACACCAGCTGAGTCAGGAGAACCGAGTTGAGAAGGGCCGCTTCCAGCAGCAACAAGTACTAAGTCAGAATGTCCGTGATAGCAGCCAGCAAACTTAATAATTTTATTACGATTTGTATATGCGCGTGCGACACGAATCGTTGTCATAACAGCTTCAGTACCTGAGTTGACAAAACGCATTTTTTCGAGAGATGGAATAGCTGTGCGTAGTTTTTTTGCGAATTCAATTTCTAATTCAGTAGGTGTTCCATATAAAACACCTTGTGCAGCCTGTTCTTGAATTGCTTTTGTAATATGTGGATGTGCATGACCAGTAATAATAGGGCCATATGCTTGTAAATAGTCGATGTATTGATTGCCATCTACATCATATAGATAAGCACCCTTACCTGATTTCATAACAACAGGTGCACCGCCACCTACTGCTTTGTATGAACGTGATGGAGAGTTCACACCACCAAGAATATAGTCATTAGATTGAAGTTGTAATCGTTCACTGTTTTTGAAGTTCATTATCTTTCAGCCTCTTTCTGTTTAATATTCTCTCCTATTATCGTATTATAATGGTATTGAAATCAAGAGAGAGGGGTATATATATGTTACAAAAAGGGGAGCAATTTCCAGATTTTGAATTGACAAATCAAGATGGTAAAGTGATTACAAAAGCTTCATTGAAGGGACAAAAGACGATTTTATATTTTTATTCTAGAGACAATACACCAACATGTACAACAGAGGCTTGTGACTTTCGTGATAATTTAGCTTATTTTAATAATCTTAAAGTAAGTGTGTATGGGATTAGTGGAGACTCACAGCGTAAACATCAAAACTTTATAAAAAAACATAACTTAAACTTTGACTTATTAGTGGATGAAGCATATAAATTGTCAGAGGCGGTTGGTGTGTATCAACTGAAAAAGTCATTTGGCAAAACTTCTATGGGTATTGTAAGAACAACATTTATTTTAGATGAAAATGGAGATGTACTGGATGTCATTGAGAAAGTAAAAGTAAAAGAGCAGATGGCAAAACTCAAAGCAATATTGGAGGGATAGGGCGATGCTTGTTGTAAGTCTTATGAGGTTAAAAGAGGAAGAGGATAAATTATGTGAGCAATTTCCGAATGTTGACTTTAAATTTTATAAACATCCAGCCGAGTTACCAAAGGAAATACAACGAAAAATGGATGTTCTCATTTCATATCATCAAGTAGTTGATGAACAATTTATTGATGATGCGGTGAACCTGAAATGGATAGCTTGGTATGCAACAGGCGTAAATAGTTTGCCACTCAAAAAGTTAAGAGAGCGTGGTATTCGTTTAACTAATGCAAAAGGTGTTCATGCACAGCAGCTTAGTGAGTGGATTTTTGCATATATTCTGGATGATTATAAAGCGATGAAGGAAGTCTATAAAGAACAACAAGAGCGGCAATATAATTCTAAAAGGTTAACGCAGTCATTAAACGATGCAACAATACTTTTTTTAGGAACAGGCGTTATACCACAACGTGCTGCTCAAATTGCTAAAGTATTCGGAATGAAAACAATAGGTTTAAATACCTCAGGACATTCTGTTGAACATTTTGATAAAACATATCCTCTATCCGAGAGAAAGCATCTTTATAAAGAAGCGGATATTATAGTGAATGTCTTACCGGAAACGAGTGAAACTTATCATTTATTAACGGCTTATGACTTCAAAGCGATGAATGAACATAGTTTATTTATTAATATTGGTCGAGGGACTATCACTGAGACCAACATACTCGTAAAAGCGATGAAAGAAAAGTGGATTAGAGCAGCATATTTAGATGTATTTGAGGAAGAACCATTAACACCAGATTCACCTTTGTATAAAATAGAAAATGTTTTTCTAACAAGTCATATTACAGGCAATGGTAGCCAAAATAAAATGAAAGCAACGAAAATATTAATAAAGAACTTGAATAGCTTTCTCAATTGCGATGCTTTAATTGAGAACGAAGTCGATTTAACAAAGGGATATTAGTATAATCATTGACAATAACTTATAAAAAGAATTATATTATTGTTAAGTAATAATTATTATTAATTAGAAAGACGGGTGAGAATTATGACTACGGAATTAGAAACACACCATCACGAACATCAATTGCAGGATTCTATTGCGTCATTAAGAAAAGCAGGTGTTCGAATTACACCACAAAGGCAAGCAATTCTTAATTTCCTGATTAAGGTAGAAACTCATCCGACTGCTGACGAAATTTATCAATCGCTATCACCTGACTTTCCTAATATCAGCGTGGCAACAATATATAATAACCTTAAAGTCTTCAAAAAAATAGGGATTGTCAAAGAATTAACATATGGTGATGCATCAAGCCGTTTTGATTTTGATACGCATAACCATTACCATGTCATATGTGAGAACTGTGGAAAGATTGTTGATTTTCATTACCCACTACTAAGTGAAGTAGAACAGTTAGCACAACATGTTACTAATTTTGAAGTCTCACATCATCGTATGGAAATCTATGGTATATGTGAAGCATGTCAACAATTAGAACAAAATAAAAAATAATATAGAACACCTCTTGCTTTTTGAGTAGGAGGTGTTTTTGTGAATGATATAAAGTAATTATATTTAAGAGGCTGTCATGATGATAGAAGAAGCGTTGAAATACATTCATATCAGCTTAAGTTACTATATTAAAATGGAATATTTTTCACAATTCAATATGTAATATTAGCGAGAAGGTGTTAGTATAAGGACAATATCAATATTATAGTATTGAATTTATCACGGTAATATTTAGAGATAATGATTTATTAATATAACTCTAAATGTGTTTCTTTTCTTTAGTTTGGTAATTTTGATATAAAATAATGTAGAAATATTGTTGACCTTTTCTGTATACCTTGATATTATGAAGCAGTCGTCAAAAGAAAAGCTTAATTTAAGAAATTAATTTGCTTTTTGATTGAATTTCGAAAGTGTAAAATTAACACTTGAATATTTCTTTTGAACGATATATCATAAATCGTGTTGCAAATATTGCAACAAACGAGTTTTAAAACGATTTAAAATAATTTACAAAAAGTGTTGACAAACATAAAACACTTCAGTAAAATAATTAATCGTAACAGCAAAAATGAACATTGAAAACTGAATGACAATATGTCAACGTTAATTCCGATAAATTGAGTACTAACGATAGTACTTTCGAGAGTGATTGACTTAAACAATCAAACGAGCTATATCAAGCTTACTTCTTTTATGGAGAGTTTGATCCTGGCTCAGGATGAACGCTGGCGGCGTGCCTAATACATGCAAGTCGAGCGAACAGATGAGGTGCTTGCACCTCTGATGTTAGCGGCGGACGGGTGAGTAACACGTGGGTAACCTACCTATAAGACTGGAATAACTCCGGGAAACCGGGGCTAATGCCGGATAACATGTTGAACCGCATGGTTCAACAGTGAAAGACGGTCTTGCTGTCACTTATAGATGGACCCGCGCCGTATTAGCTAGTTGGTGAGGTAACGGCTCACCAAGGCGACGATACGTAGCCGACCTGAGAGGGTGATCGGCCACACTGGAACTGAGACACGGTCCAGACTCCTACGGGAGGCAGCAGTAGGGAATCTTCCGCAATGGGCGAAAGCCTGACGGAGCAACGCCGCGTGAGTGATGAAGGTCTTCGGATCGTAAAGCTCTGTTATTAGGGAAGAACAAACGTGTAAGTAACTGTGCACGTCTTGACGGTACCTAATCAGAAAGCCACGGCTAACTACGTGCCAGCAGCCGCGGTAATACGTAGGTGGCAAGCGTTATCCGGAATTATTGGGCGTAAAGCGCGCGTAGGCGGTTTTTTAAGTCTGATGTGAAAGCCCACGGCTCAACCGTGGAGGGTCATTGGAAACTGGAAAACTTGAGTGCAGAAGAGGAAAGTGGAATTCCATGTGTAGCGGTGAAATGCGCAGAGATATGGAGGAACACCAGTGGCGAAGGCGGCTTTCTGGTCTGCAACTGACGCTGATGTGCGAAAGCGTGGGGATCAAACAGGATTAGATACCCTGGTAGTCCACGCCGTAAACGATGAGTGCTAAGTGTTAGGGGGTTTCCGCCCCTTAGTGCTGCAGCTAACGCATTAAGCACTCCGCCTGGGGAGTACGGTCGCAAGACTGAAACTCAAAGGAATTGACGGGGACCCGCACAAGCGGTGGAGCATGTGGTTTAATTCGAAGCAACGCGAAGAACCTTACCAAATCTTGACATCCTTTGACCGCACTAGAGATAGTGTTTTCCTCTTCGGAGGACAAAGTGACAGGTGGTGCATGGTTGTCGTCAGCTCGTGTCGTGAGATGTTGGGTTAAGTCCCGCAACGAGCGCAACCCTTAAGCTTAGTTGCCATCATTAAGTTGGGCACTCTAAGTTGACTGCCGGTGACAAACCGGAGGAAGGTGGGGATGACGTCAAATCATCATGCCCCTTATGATTTGGGCTACACACGTGCTACAATGGACATTACAAAGGGCAGCGAAACCGCGAGGTCAAGCAAATCCCATAAAGATGTTCTCAGTTCGGATTGTAGTCTGCAACTCGACTACATGAAGCTGGAATCGCTAGTAATCGTAGATCAGCATGCTACGGTGAATACGTTCCCGGGTCTTGTACACACCGCCCGTCACACCACGAGAGTTTGTAACACCCGAAGCCGGTGGAGTAACCTTTTGGAGCTAGCCGTCGAAGGTGGGACAAATGATTGGGGTGAAGTCGTAACAAGGTAGCCGTATCGGAAGGTGCGGCTGGATCACCTCCTTTCTAAGGATATATACGGAACATCATCTCAGATGATGATAGCGGATTAACGTGACATATTGTATTCAGTTTTGAATGCTCATATTTGAGGATTCAATATAAAATGGGCCTATAGCTCAGCTGGTTAGAGCGCACGCCTGATAAGCGTGAGGTCGGTGGTTCGAGTCCACTTAGGCCCACCATTAAAAGCATATAGAGTATTTATGGGGGCTTAGCTCAGCTGGGAGAGCGCCTGCTTTGCACGCAGGAGGTCAGCGGTTCGATCCCGCTAGTCTCCACCATTTAAATTGTACATTGAAAACTAGATAAGTAAGTATAAATGATTTTACCAAGCAAAACCGAGTGAATAGCGAAAGCTTGAAACTAAATTATCGCTAGTCGTCAATAGACGACTCACATAATTAATAACTGGTGATTGACAGGTCATTGGACTTGCCAATATCACAATAAGATTAAGTTATTAAGGGCGCACGGTGAATACCTTGGCACTAGAAGCCGATGAAGGACGTTACTAACGACGATATGCTTTGGGGAGCTGTAAGTAAGCTTTGATCCAGAGATTTCCGAATGGGGGAACCCAGCACGAGTTATGTCGTGTTATCCACATGTGAATACATAGCATGTGAGAAGGTAGACCCGGAGAACTGAAACATCTTAGTACCCGGAGGAAGAGAAAGAAAAATCGATTCCCTGAGTAGCGGCGAGCGAAACGGGAAAAGCCCAAACCAACAAGCTTGCTTGTTGGGGTTGTAGGACACTCTATACGGAGTTACAAATGGCTATGTTAGACGAATAACCTGGAAAGGTTAATCAAAGAAGGTAATAATCCTGTAGTCGAAAACATAGACACTCTTGAGTGGATCCTGAGTACGACGGAGCACGTGAAATTCCGTCGGAATCTGGGAGGACCATCTCCTAAGGCTAAATACTCTCTAGTGACCGATAGTGAACCAGTACCGTGAGGGAAAGGTGAAAAGTACCCCGGAAGGGGAGTGAAAGAGAACTTGAAACCGTGTGCTTACAAGTAGTCAGAGCCCGTTAATGGGTGATGGCGTGCCTTTTGTAGAATGAACCGGCGAGTTACGATCTGATGCAAGGTTAAGCAGAAAATGTGGAGCCGCAGCGAAAGCGAGTCTGAATAGGGCGAATGAGTATTTGGTCGTAGACCCGAAACCAGGTGATCTACCCTTGGTCAGGTTGAAGTTCAGGTAACACTGAATGGAGGACCGAACCGACTTACGTTGAAAAGTGAGCGGATGAACTGAGGGTAGCGGAGAAATTCCAATCGAACTTGGAGATAGCTGGTTCTCTCCGAAATAGCTTTAGGGCTAGCCTCAAGTGATGATTATTGGAGGTAGAGCACTGTTTGGACGAGGGGCCCCTCTCGGGTTACCGAATTCAGACAAACTCCGAATGCCAAATAATTTAACTTGGGAGTCAGAATGTGGGTGATAAGGTCCATATTCGAAAGGGAAACAGCCCAGACCACCAGCTAAGGTCCCAAAATATATGTTAAGTGGAAAAGGATGTGGCGTTGCCCAGACAACTAGGATGTTGGCTTAGAAGCAGCCATCATTTAAAGAGTGCGTAATAGCTCACTAGTCGAGTGACACTGCGCCGAAAATGTACCGGGGCTAAACATATTACCGAAGCTGTGGATTGTCCTTTGGACAATGGTAGGAGAGCGTTCTAAGGGCGTTGAAGCATGATCGCAAGGACATGTGGAGCGCTTAGAAGTGAGAATGCCGGTGTGAGTAGCGAAAGACGGGTGAGAATCCCGTCCACCGATTGACTAAGGTTTCCAGAGGAAGGCTCGTCCGCTCTGGGTTAGTCGGGTCCTAAGCTGAGGCCGACAGGCGTAGGCGATGGATAACAGGTTGATATTCCTGTACCACCTAATTTCGTTTTAAGCGATGGGGGGACGCAGTAGGATAGGCGAAGCGTGCTGTTGGAGTGCACGTCCAAGCAGTGAGGTTGAGTGTTAGGCAAATCCGGCACTCATAAAGACTGAGCTGTGATGGGGAGAGAAAACACGTTTTCTCGAGTCGTTGATTTCACACTGCCGAGAAAAGCCTCTAGCTAGAAAGTAGGTGCCCGTACCGCAAACCGACACAGGTAGTCAAGATGAGAATTCTAAGGTGAGCGAGCGAACTCTCGTTAAGGAACTCGGCAAAATGACCCCGTAACTTCGGGAGAAGGGGTGCTCTTTAGGGTTCACGCTCTGAAGAGCCGCAGTGAATAGGCCCAAGCGACTGTTTATCAAAAACACAGGTCTCTGCTAAACCGTAAGGTGACGTATAGGGGCTGACGCCTGCCCGGTGCTGGAAGGTTAAGAGGAGTGGTTAGCTTCTGCGAAGCTACGAATCGAAGCCCCAGTAAACGGCGGCCGTAACTATAACGGTCCTAAGGTAGCGAAATTCCTTGTCGGGTAAGTTCCGACCCGCACGAAAGGCGTAACGATTTGGGCACTGTCTCAACGAGAGACTCGGTGAAATCATAGTACCGGTGAAGATGCCGGTTACCCGCGACAGGACGGAAAGACCCCGTGGAGCTTTACTGTAGCCTGATATTGAAATTCGGTACAGTTTGTACAGGATAGGTAGGAGCCTTAGAAGCGTGAGCGCTAGCTTACGTGGAGGCATTGGTGGGATACTACCCTAATTGTATTGGATTTCTAACCCGCAGCACTTATCGTGCTGGGAGACAGTGTCAGGCGGGCAGTTTGACTGGGGCGGTCGCCTCCTAAAGTGTAACGGAGGCGCTCAAAGGTTCCCTCAGAATGGTTGGAAATCATTCATAGAGTGTAAAGGCATAAGGGAGCTTGACTGCGAGACCTACAAGTCGAGCAGGGTCGAAAGACGGACTTAGTGATCCGGTGGTTCCGCATGGAAGGGCCATCGCTCAACGGATAAAAGCTACCCCGGGGATAACAGGCTTATCTCCCCCAAGAGTTCACATCGACGGGGAGGTTTGGCACCTCGATGTCGGCTCATCGCATCCTGGGGCTGTAGTCGGTCCCAAGGGTTGGGCTGTTCGCCCATTAAAGCGGTACGCGAGCTGGGTTCAGAACGTCGTGAGACAGTTCGGTCCCTATCCGTCGTGGGCGTAGGAAATTTGAGAGGCGCTGTCCTTAGTACGAGAGGACCGGGATGGACATACCTCTGGTGTACCAGTTGTCGCGCCAGCGGCATAGCTGGGTAGCTATGTATGGACGGGATAAGTGCTGAAAGCATCTAAGCATGAAGCCCCCCTCGAGATGAGATTTCCCAACTTCGGTTATAAGATCCCTCAAAGATGATGAGGTCAATAGGTTCGAGGTGGAAGCGTAGTGATACGTGGAGCTGACGAATACTAATCGATCGAAGACTTAATCAATTTTTATTCTTTCGGTTTCTCTTGTGAAACTTTTATACTTACAATCTAGTTTTGAATGTATAACATTCTTTTATCTGGTGCCTATGGCAAAGAGGTCACACCTGTTCCCATGCCGAACACAGTAGTTAAGCTCTTTAGCGCCGATGGTAGTCGGACTTACGTTCCGCAAGAGTAGGACGGTGCCAGGTTTTATTTAATGGAGAATTAGCTCAGCTGGGAGAGCATCTGCCTTACAAGCAGAGGGTCGGCGGTTCGAACCCGTCATTCTCCACCATTTATTCGCCGGCCTAGCTCAATTGGTAGAGCAACTGACTTGTAATCAGTAGGTTGGGGGTTCAAGTCCTCTGGCCGGCACCATCTTAATAAGAGCCATTAGCTCAGTTGGTAGAGCATCTGACTTTTAATCAGAGGGTCAGAGGTTCGAATCCTCTATGGCTCACCATTCATACGCGGGTGTGGCGGAATTGGCAGACGCACTAGACTTAGGATCTAGCGCCTTACGGCGTGGGGGTTCGACTCCCTTCACCCGCATATTATGCAGAAGTAGTTCAGCGGTAGAATACAACCTTGCCAAGGTTGGGGTCGCGGGTTCGAATCCCGTCTTCTGCTCCATTATTTTGCCGGGGTGGCGGAACTGGCAGACGCACAGGACTTAAAATCCTGCGGTAAGTGATTACCGTACCGGTTCGATTCCGGTCCTCGGCACCATCTGAAATATGCGCCCGTAGCTCAACTGGATAGAGCGTTTGACTACGGATCAAGAGGTTATGGGTTCGACTCCTATCGGGCGCGCTACATATTTTTTCGGGAAGTAGCTCAGCTTGGTAGAGCACTTGGTTTGGGACCAAGGGGTCGCAGGTTCAAATCCTGTCTTCCCGACTTCTAAACAAATCAACATATGGGGGCTTAGCTCAGCTGGGAGAGCGCCTGCTTTGCACGCAGGAGGTCAGCGGTTCGATCCCGCTAGTCTCCACCATTTTAAACTTAATACAACTATATATGGCGGCGTAGCTCAGCTGGCTAGAGCGTACGGTTCATACCCGTGAGGTCGGGGGTTCGATCCCCTCCGCCGCCACTAATTATTAGTTGATAGAAATTATTATTAGGACCTTTAGCTCAGTTGGTTAGAGCTAACGGCTCATAACCGTTCGGTCGCAGGTTCGAGTCCTGCAAGGTCCATATAATTATGGAGGAATACCCAAGTCTGGCTGAAGGGATCGGTCTTGAAAACCGACAGGGGCTTAACGGCTCGCGGGGGTTCGAATCCCTCTTCCTCCGCCATTGTATTTAATTTCTATTGTCGCGGGATGGAGCAGTTCGGTAGCTCGTCGGGCTCATAACCCGAAGGTCGGTGGTTCAAATCCGCCTCCCGCAATATTTTAAGTGGTCCCGTAGTGGAGCGGTTTAACACGCCTGCCTGTCACGCAGGAGATCGCGGGTTCGATTCCCGTCGGGACCGCCATTATTATGGTTCAGTAGCTCAGTCGGTAGAGCAAAGGACTGAAAATCCTTGTGTCGGCGGTTCGATTCCGTCCTGAACCACCATTTTTATTTTTGCCGGCCTAGCTCAATTGGTAGAGCAACTGACTTGTAATCAGTAGGTTGGGGGTTCAAGTCCTCTGGCCGGCACCATCTGTATGGAGGGGTAGCGAAGTGGCTAAACGCGGCGGACTGTAAATCCGCTCCTTCGGGTTCGGCAGTTCGAATCTGCCCCCCTCCACCATCTTATAAAATAGGGGCATAGTTCAACGGTAGAATAGAGGTCTCCAAAACCTTTGATGTGGGTTCGATTCCTACTGCCCCTGCCATGGCGGCTGTGGCGAAGTGGTTAACGCATCGGATTGTGGTTCCGACATTCGTGGGTTCGATTCCCATCAGCCGCCCTTATCAATAGTATTAATGGGCTATAGCCAAGCGGTAAGGCAACGGACTTTGACTCCGTCACTCGCTGGTTCGAATCCAGCTAGCCCAGTTCCTTTTGGCGGCATAGCCAAGTGGTAAGGCCGGGGTCTGCAAAACCCCTATTCACCGGTTCAAATCCGGTTGCCGCCTCCATTGTTAAAATTATGCGGGAATATTTTAATTTTAGAATACTTTCCTTCCTGGAAAGAGGTACAGGTGTAAGTCCTGTTTTCCGCTCCATATTATATTATTATGCGGGAGTAGTTCAATTTCAGAATACTTTCCTTCCCGGAAAGAGGTATAGGTGTGAGTCCTATCTTCCGCTCCATATTGTATTTTAAAGCCGAACCATTATATGTTTTTGTTAACATATAATATGGACGGTATTTTTATTATTAATTTATATACGCAGAAATAGCTAGGCATGTCTAAGCGTACACTCTTGATGGAGTTGTACGCTTTTTAAGTACCATCGTTTCTGGATTTCTCACTTCGGCTCATTATGCAAGGCTTTTCACAACGGATATTTATAATGTTGTTTCGCTAGGTTAAAGTAAACATGGGATTCTTGAGACTTTAACCATCATTATATCGAGACATACACTTACCATGGTTATAAATGTATCCCTCATTCTTGTGATCAAAAGTATGCTATAAATGACTGTGAGAAGTTGACTTCACACTGCAACATCTACCACTTGTATAATTTTTGTCTTTTTTTAATATATCATTACACATAGGCGCATCATGTGTCTTTTAATTTGGGTTTAGGGAGTTAAAATTATAGAGACATATGCGCTTTTTGTATACTAAAAAAGGTGAGACAGCATATGCCATCCCACCACAAAAGTTGAAGAACCAAAATGTAAGTTTTTGTATATCAAAAGATGGACTAGACGAGCAATCTAGTCCATCTTTTAATTATACCGATGGTCGGGGTCGAACCGACACGTCCTAATGGACACGGGATTTTGAGTCCCGCGCGTCTGCCAATTCCGCCACATCGGCAAGATTTTATCAGATGAAATATATCCATCTCAAAACCACATGTTCACATTATAATATGTAGTTTAGTAAACGTCAATGGTTTTATAATAGATAAAGCGTTTTTATTATGAGCCTTATAGAGTTACTTTAATTAATCAGAAAATTATTGAAGTTTTATTGTAGCACTATCTATTTTATATTATGATATACATATTAAAAATAGGAGGATATTAAAGTGGGGAAGGTTAAAACGAATTATAAACAGTTTTTCACTCATATATTAAATGCAGTAGGAGCAGGGGTGGTTATTGCATTATTACCCAATGCATTGCTAGGTGAATTATTAAAATTTTTTAAAGAAGGAAATGAAACACTTGAACTGATTTATCAACTTGTTATTGTTATTCAATCGTTTATGGCTTTTATTATTGGTACTTTGGCTGCACATATGTTTAAGTTTTCTGGACCAGGTAGTGTATTTGTAGGAACATCAGCTATGCTAGGTTCAGGTGTTATTGTGATTGAAAATGGCATGATTATGTTACAAGGTATAGGCGATATTATTAATGTTATTATTATCGTTAGTTTTGCATGTGCATTATTTATGTTGTTAAGAGGACGCTTTGGTTCACTTGAAATGATTATTTTACCTGTTTTCATACCTGTAACCTCTGGTTTTGTTGGATTGCTTATTTTGCCGTATGTTAGAAAAGTGACACAGACATTAGGCTCACTTATTCATTCGTTTACAGAGTTGAACCCATTATTAATGAGTATCCTTATCGCTATGGCATTTGCATTATTGATGGTAACACCGATTTCTCTTGTAGCGATTGCGACTGCTATCACTTTAAGTGGTCTTGGTAGTGGTGCAGGTAATATGGGAATTGTTGCAGCATGCGTGACGTTCCTCTTTGGCTCTTTATCGGTGAATAAAGCAGGTGTTAATATTGTGCTATTAATAGGTGCAGCTAAGATGATGATTCCAGTTTACTTAAAACATCCTATTATTATGGTTCCATTGGCGATAAATGGTGCAATTGCAGGTGTTATTACATATTTAATTGGCATTAAAGGAACACCTATGTCAGCAGGTTTTGGATATACTGGTCTGGTAGGCCCTATTAATGCATTTAATCGTATGGATGGAGATCCAACGATGAATGCATTGTTGCTCTTCTTTGGATATTTTGTAGTACCGTTTACGTTGGCATTTGTTGTACATCAGGTTTGTAAACGTGTACTGCCAGGATATTCTGATGATATTTATCGTTTTGAGTTACCAAAACAATAGAATGCTTTTATGAACATGAGATGGTATTATGGGTGTTTTTCCTATAATATCATCTTATATTTTTAAAATCTTATTGCATAAAATTTCAACTATATGTATAATAATGAATATTATAAGAGGGAGGTCATGTGATGAAATATATACAAAAGTTAGGCTGTATCATCATTGCGTTAGTTATTTTATGTTCTATTGTTCCATTGAACACTGATGTTCATGCAGCTGAAGATAAACATTGGGATAAGATTGAACAACGTGGTGAATTAAGAGTAGGATTGTCTGCTGACTATGCACCAATGGAGTTTGAAAGAACTGTTAATGGTAAGCGTGAATATGCGGGAATAGACATAGAATTGGCGAAAAAAATTGCAGATGATCACGGTGTGAAACTTAAAATAGTCAATATGCAGTTTGACAGTTTATTAGGTGCATTAAAGACAGGTAAAATAGACATGATTATCTCTGGTATGACACCGACTGCAGAACGTAAAAAAGAAGTGGATTTTTCTGATAGTTATATGACGGTTAAACAAACTGTTATCGTTAGAAAAAAAGATAAGGATAAATATAAAACTTTAGAAGATCTAGCAGGAAAACGAATTGGTGCACAAAAGCAGACTACACAAGAAGAATTAGCGCAAACTGAAATTCAGGATGCAGATGTTTTATCGTTAACACGTGTACCAGAAGTTATTTTATCATTAAAGAGTAATAAAATTGATGGTGTTGTACTTGATAGTGCTGTAGCAAATGCTTATTTAAAACAAAATCATGACCTCGCACTGTCAGATGTTTCATTTGCAGATTCTGAAAAACAAACAGCTGTTGCAGTACCTAAAGAATCACCTGAATTACTAGCGCGTATCAATGAATCTATTACAGATGTGAAAGAAAATAACTTAATTGACAAATTTGAAGATAAAGCCGCTCAAGCTATGAAAGAAGATGGTAGCTTTTTCTCTAAGTACGGTACGTTTTTTGTAACTGGACTTAAAAATACAATTATAATTTCTATTATAGGTGTTGTGTTAGGTGCTGTATTAGGTGCATTATTTGCATTGATGAAAATCAGTTCAATTCAGCCACTTAGATGGTTTGCATCAGCATATATCGAGTTTTTGAGAGGTACACCATTACTTGTTCAAGTGTTCTTGGTTTATTTTGGAACAACAGCTGTGTTAGGTCTTGATATATCTGCATTTATTTGTGGGGCTATTGCCTTGGTGATTAACTGCTCTGCATATATTGCAGAAATTATTCGTGCAGGTATCAATGCAGTAGACAAAGGACAGATGGAAGCAGCAAGAAGTTTAGGATTAAATTATAGTCAAACGATGAAAACAGTTATTATGCCTCAAGCAGTTAAAAAAATATTACCAGCACTGGGAAATGAATTTGTCACTGTGATTAAAGAATCATCCATTGTGTCAGTTATTGGTGTCAGCGAAATTATGTTTAATTCTCAGGTTGTACAGGGGGCGTCATTTGATCCATTTACACCGTTGTTAATTGCGGCAGTATTGTATTTTGTACTTACGTTCTCGTTGTCACGCTTGATGAATTTCTTTGAAGGGAGATTGAGTGTCAGTGATTAAAATAGATAATTTACACAAATCTTTTGGTAATCATGAAGTATTAACAGGAATCAATTTAGAAATAGCTAAAGGTGAAGTTGTTGCGATTATCGGTCCTTCAGGTAGTGGCAAAAGTACATTGTTACGCTGTATGAATTTACTAGAAACCCCAACAAAAGGTAGTGTTATTTTCGAAGGTAATGATCTAACAGATAAAGGAACAAAAGTAGATGAGTTAAGACAAAATATGGGCATGGTCTTCCAACATTTTAATTTATTTCCACATAAAAAAGTGATAGATAATATTATTTTAGCCCCATTAATGTTGAATAAAGGAGATAAAGAGACACTTACAAAGCAAGCTTTAGAGTTATTGGATAAAGTGGGTCTTAAAGATCGTGCAGATGCATATCCTAATCAATTGTCTGGTGGACAAAAGCAAAGGGTTGCTATTGCACGTGCCCTTGCAATGAATCCCAGTGTTTTGCTGTTTGATGAACCTACTTCGGCACTAGATCCAGAAGTAGTCGGAGAAGTGTTGAATGTTATGATGGATTTAGCCAAAGAAGGTATGACAATGGTTGTTGTGACGCATGAAATGGGCTTTGCTAAAAATGTCAGCGACCGTGTCGTATTTATGGCAGATGGTGTTGTTGTAGAAGATGATACACCACATAATATATTTGACAATCCACAGCATAAGCGTACACAAAACTTTTTAAGCCGTGTACTCTAGTTTATATAGGATGATCGTCTCAAGTACCTCAATTTTATTATGAGATACTTGAGTTTTTTTAATTTGATTGCGTATTATAAACTTGTTCATCGCCTAATATATAAAATATGTTAAAATGATAAAGGAACTTTTTGCGAGGTGACAACTATGGATATCTTACAGTTGAAACAGGACATCATTGCTTATGCACATACGATTGGTATCGATAGCATTGGATTTACAACTGCAGATCCATTTGATGAGTTAAAGCAAAAATTAGTAGATTATCATGCAAAAGGCTATGCATCAGGTTTTGAGCCATCAGATATTCATTTGCGTACAGAACCTAAATTATCCATGCCGACAGCACGTTCGATTATTGCAATTGCAGTTGGATACCCCAATCGTTTAAAAGATGCACCTAAAAGTAAGCGTGGAGAACGTAGAGGCATTTTTGCGCGTGCATCATGGGGGCAAGATTATCATAGTATTATGCGTAAAAGATTAGATGCACTGGCTGCTTATATTCAAGAAAAAGTACCCGATGTAGAAACGTTATCTATGGTTGATACAGGCGTACTGTCTGATCGAGCAGTAGCAGAACGAGCTGGACTGGGTTATGTCGGTCGCAATGGTTTTGTTATTAATCCAGACCTTGGGACTTGGACATATTTAGGGGAAATGCTCGTCAGTATTCCATTTCCACCAGATGATCCAATTATAGATAGTTGTGGCGATTGTACACTTTGTATAGATCGTTGTCCAACTGGTGCGCTTATTGGTAATGGACAGCTAAACAGTCAAAAGTGTATAAGTTTTTTAACACAAACGAAAGGCTATATGCCTGATCAATATCGATATAAAATTGGTAATCGCCTTTATGGTTGTGATACATGTCAACAAGTTTGTCCAAGAAATAGAGGCATTAATACAGAACATGATGATATTGTACTCGAACCAGATATTTTAAAGCCACGTCTTATTCCATTGTTGAAGATGAGTAATAAACAGTTTAAAGAAACATATGGTCATCTTGCTGGTGCATGGCGTGGTAAAAAGCCAATACAACGGAATGCAATATTGGCACTTGCACATTTTAAAGAGGAGACAGCAATACCTGAACTGAAGGATGTCGCTGAAACAGATCCAAGACCTATGATACGTGCAACTGCATTTTGGGCTATTGGTCAAATACTAGGGGAAGATGCAGAAACTTACATTATGTCACATTATGATACAGAATTAGAAGAAGTACAAATCGAAATGAAAAAGGGATTAGAAACGAGGAGACCATAAATATGAGTATTCACGTGGTATTATATCAACCTGAAATTCCAGCCAATACTGGAAATATCGCACGTACTTGTGCGGCAACAGATACTAAATTACATTTGATTCGACCTTTAGGCTTTAGTACAGATGATAAAATGTTAAAACGTGCTGGGCTAGATTATTGGAAGTTTGTTGATATTACATATTATGATAGTATAGAGGATTTTTTCGAACAGACAGAGGGTGAATATTATTTATTAACTAAGTTCGGCTCGAAAAATCATACATCACAAGATTTTTCGAATCGTAAAACCAATCATTATTTTATTTTTGGTAAAGAAACAACAGGTTTACCAAGCTGGGTTAAAGATAAATACGAAAATACGGCACTGCGCATTCCAATGAATAGTAATGTAAGAGCACTTAATTTATCCAATACAGCAGCCATATTAATTTATGAAGCGTTGCGTCAACAAGATTATCCTGATTTACAATAGAAAAGCAAAGAAGGGGTTTTAGTGGCAAAGATTTTTGTAATACAAGGTGGCACAATTTACACAGAAGATGGTGTCATTCAAAATGGGCATATTATTGTGAAAGAAGGTAAGATTCACCAAATCAGTCATACACCATACACAGGTGACTTGGATGTAGTAGATGCGACAGGACAGCATATCTTACCTGGATTTATAGATCTTCATATCCATGGTGGTTATGGTCATGATATTATGGATGCTTCTGTTGAAGGATTAGAGGTTTTATCCCAAAATTTATTGAGTGAGGGAACAACAAGCTATTTAGCGACAACAATGACACAATCAACAGATGCTATTAACAAAGCTTTAGCATCGATTGCAATGTACGTTAATGATATACAATGTGGTGATGATAAACATGGTGCTGAAATATTAGGTGTACATTTAGAAGGACCTTTTATTTCAGAATACAAGGTAGGCGCTCAGAACCCAGACTATGTTGAACGACCATCTGTGAGTAAAATTTCAGCATTTCAAAAGCACGCTGAGGGGCTTATTAAAGTGATAACATATGCACCTGAAGTAGAGGGAGCATCAGAAACATTAGCAAAACTGAGTAACTCGATTATTTTTTCGATAGGACATACGGTCGCTACATTTGATGAAGTGAATGAAGCAGTAGCTCATGGTGCAAAACATGTGACACATTTGTATAATGCAGGTACACCATTTATGCACCGAGAGCCAGGAGTTTTTGGAGCTGCTTGGACGAATCCGTTTTTACATACTGAGCTCATTGCAGATGGTATTCATGCACATCCAGCAGCAGTTCAAGTTGCATATCAAATGAAAGGGAATGCGCGTTTTTATTTAATTACCGATGCAATGCGAGCAAAAGGTTTGCAAGATGGTGAATATGATCTAGGTGGTCAGAATGTTATAGTGAAAGGTAAGGAAGCACGTTTGGTTAATGGTACGTTAGCCGGAAGTATTTTAAAGATGAATGATGGTTTGCGCAACTTAATGAACTTTACACAACAGTCATTAGAAGATTTATGGCGTGTTACAAGTTATAATCAAGCTAAAGCATTAAATATTTTAGACCAAAAAGGTAGTCTAAAAGAAGGTAAACAAGCAGATATTGTTATATTAGATCGTAATATCAATGTTTTAAAAACGATCAAAGCAGGGTATGTAGTAAATAATATTGACAATAAGTAATGATAATTGAGGAGTGGACAACGATGGCAATGAATTTTAAGATTTTTAAAGATCAAGAAACTGCAGCAACATTTGCAGCAGATATTTTGAGAAAACAATTCAACAATAATCCTACAACAATTGCGGGGGTTCATTTGTCACACGAATTAGCACCTGTTTTAGAAACATTACAAAAAAATGTAGAAGCGAATGCAGTAGATTTTAGTCAAATTCATATTTTAGATTATGATAAACAAGCATCTTATTATAAAAAATTAGGTGTGCCTGAAAAACAAATACATGAAGTTTCTGAAGACAATGACGTAGAGGCATTTATTAGTCGTCATGCAAAGACTAAAAATAACAAAGGAAAATTAACGCTTCAAGTGATTTCGATTAATCAACAAGGTGAAATAGGTCTTCCAATGAAAGAGAGTGTATTACCGGCACGTGAAATTATTTTAGTGATTACAGGTAGCAAAAAAGCAGATGTAGTGCGTAAATTGTATGAAGAGAATGGCAGCACAACTTTTATACCATCAGCACTAAAAGAACATCGTATGGTTAATGTTGTATTGGATGAAGCAGCTGCACAAGGATTACCAAAAGATGTTAGGGAATATTTCACACAACTTTATGCCTAACACAAGAGGAGGCGTATGATCATGTTAGAGAAAAAAGAACATGACAATGAAATGGTAGAAAGCTTTGATGATGTTGTAGAGCTTGGAAAAGAGATGGAACAAATCTCAGAAGCAAATGACGAAGAAAAATATGACCAATCGCATAAAGAGATTAAACCAAACACCCATGATTAATATCGAATCTATGTATGATTCAATCTGATATTCGAAAGATAGCGCGTTTACTAAAATGATGTGCTGTCTTTTTTGTGCATTATTCAATTCATAATAATGTACTAGGACATAGGCAACATTGTCCTAAGAAAATGAATGACGAATAGATTAATGTGTTAAATATGTCTATAAATAGATATAAATTTGTCAATGTTATTGTGAGTTTCATATGGTAAAATAACTAAGAATTTACTATTAAAATTAAGGTGACATATATGAAACTTTATAAATATTGGATACCGTTACTAGTTATTTCAACAGTTGTTAATTTTATATCTATCAAAGGTTTTCCGCTAGCTTTAGGGACATTATATCTACCGGTATTATTTAAGGTTGTACAACTACAAATGAAATTATCAGATGGTTTGGTGGATCAGTCTGTTACTCCTGAAACGTTTATACGTAGCAATCAAAAAGGAGTGATAATTAGTGTGATTTGTTGTATTGCAATTACAATGGGATTATACGTATATTTAGATCATTTTTATGCAACATTAGATGGTATATGGGCATTTATTATTCGTATGAGCCCCTTGTCAGTGGTAGTCGGTACAATCTTATACATTTTATCAGCGATTGCAGTCGTACAGGCGGTCAAGTATCGTTATCAAGAGCAATAATGTCAAACATAGATAGGAAGCGCGTGTTTTAAAGGTAGAAAGTTATCTTTAAAATACGTGCTTTTTTAATCGTGTATTCAACCATAAAAGTATGGATTTTTTTAGTGGATAAATATGGGATGTAATTGAATGAATATTTCGTTTAATGCTATAATTTAAGTGAAGATTATAATTATAAACATAAAGGGGACGAGTAATATGTCTATAAGAATTGAACACGATACGTTTGGAGAAATAGAGGTACCCGCAGATAAATATTGGGGCGCACAAACACAACGTAGTAAGCAAAATTTCCCAGTAGGTAAAGAAAAAATGCCGATCGAAGTGGTATACGGATTTGCACAATTAAAACGTGCAGCAGCAATTGCTAATCATGAATTAGGTAAGTTAAGTGATGCTAAAAAAGAAGCAATTGTATATGCATGTGATCGTATTTTAGCTGGAGAGTTAGATGAACATTTTCCACTAGTTGTTTGGCAAACAGGAAGTGGTACACAAAGTAACATGAATGTGAATGAAGTTGTAAGTTTTGTAGCTAATAAATATTTAGCCGAACAAGGTTATGATGACAAAATTCATCCCAATGATGATGTTAACAAGTCACAAAGCTCAAATGATACATTTCCAACAGCAATGCATGTCGCACTCTATCATGAAATTGAACAAAAGTTAGTGCCAGCATTGAAAGGTTTGCGCGAAACATTTTATGAAAAAGAACAAGCGTATAAAGCAATTATTAAAATTGGGCGAACACATTTACAAGATGCAACACCGATTACTTTAGGACAAGAAATTAGTGGTTGGCGTTATATGTTAGATGTTTGTGAACAGTTGATTACAGATTCTAAAAAGCATATTTTAAATCTTGCTATCGGTGGTACAGCAGTAGGAACTGGGATTAATGCACATCCGGAATTTGGTACAAAAGTTGCACAAAACATTGCAAACCATACCGGTTATCCATTTGTGTCATCTCCAAATAAGTTTCACGCGTTAACAGCACATGATGAAGTTGTACAATTACATGGCAGTTTAAAAGCATTAGCAGGGGACTTAATGAAAATTGCTAATGATATCAGATGGTTAGCTTCTGGACCACGTGCAGGTTTAGCAGAAATTTCAATCCCAGAAAATGAGCCGGGATCATCTATTATGCCGGGGAAAGTCAATCCTACACAATGTGAAATGTTAACAATGGTAGCTGTACAAGTCATGGGAAATGACACCGTTGTAGGTATTTCAAGCTCACAAGGTAACTTCGAATTAAATGTATTTAAGCCTGTTATTTTACACAATACATTACAATCTATATATTTATTGACAGATGGTATGAATACATTCAATGATAATTGTGCAGTAGGTATTGAACCAATTGAAGCACATATTGATAACTACTTAAATCAGTCATTGATGCTTGTAACAGCATTAAACCCACATATTGGTTATGAAAATGCTGCATTTATTGCTAAAAAAGCACACAAAGAAGGCTTAACATTAAAAGAGGCAGCCATTGCTTCTGGACATTTAACTGAAGCACAGTTTGAAGAATGGATTCGTCCAGCAGACATGGTTCACCCCAAATAAGTAGGAGGCAGCATATAGGAATGGAGCGTAATGGTTTAATAGACATTGGTTCAAACACGATTCGTCTAGTTATTTTTCAATTTGATCATGAAACAGGGTTGAATGAAATACAAAATATTAAAACACCAGCACGTTTGAGTCAGTATTTAGATGATAATAAAAAGATGAGCGATGAAGGGATAGACGTATTAGTTACAGCATTACACAGTTTTAAAAAAGTAGCGGAATCTTTTCAAGTTGAGCATTTATATCCGATTGCTACTGCTGCAATTCGTCAGTCTAGCAATCGTGATATGATTATGACACGCGTAAGACAAGAGGTAGGGATTGATATTGAATTGATTCCTGAAGAAGATGAGGCGTTTTATGGATCATATGCTGTAACACATACAACCAATATTAAAGATGGTATTACAGTTGATATTGGTGGTGGTTCAACTGAGTTAACCTATTTTAAAAATAAAAAGATTAAAGAAGCAATTAGTTTTCCATTTGGTGTTGTAACATTAACGCGTATGTTTTTTGATGGTAAAGCACACAATGATAAAGATGCATTAAAAAAAATGGAAAAATTTTTAAAGCGAGAGTTTAGTCAGATTGAGTGGTTAGCCAATAAGAAAGTGATGCTTATTGGAATTGGAGGCTCTGCACGTAACTGTGCACGTATTCATCAAGCATTACATCATTATCCTATCGCAGGTGTACATGGCTACACAATGACATCAGAAAATGTAGCAGAAGTGTATGAAACTTTGAAAAAGAATTCGCGAGAAGCACTTATCAATCTTGACGGTTTGAGTCGTGATCGTGTCGATATCATTATGCCAGCTGTTACAGTGTTTAATGTCCTATATGATATGATTGGCGCAAAAGCTTTTGCATTTTCGCGTAAAGGAATTCGTGAAGGATTTATTATGAATCAGATTGCTAAGTTACATCATGGAGAGTTCAAAAAAGAAAATGTTCAGGTGGACGCGCTTAAACATTTGGCAAATGAGTATAAAATTGAATCAACTGGTGCCATGCAACGTCAGAAGTTAGCACGTTCGTTATTTGAACAATTGACAGCGTTAGGGAAGTTAAATATTGATGATGTACTAAAAGAACATTTTTTACAAGCAGCATATCTTTATTATTTAGGTAAGTTTATTGATTCAGATGCAAGCTCTCAACATACTTACTATATCATTGCAAATTCAAGTATTAATGGTTTGTCACATAAAGAACGTGTTCGTTTAGCATTATTAACGAGCTTTAAAAATAAAACGATGCTTAAAGTATATAGTGATGAGACAAAGTGGTTTTCGGAAAGCGAACTGAGTGACATTCAAGCTTTAGGCGGTATCGTTAAGTTTGTAAATGCTTTAAATATTTCCAACACGAATCCTATTCATACCATTAAACTTCAAGAAAACAAGCAGGATTACACCTTGGAGATATATTATGAAGGTGATCCTATCGCTGAAATATATCAATCTAATCGTCAGAAAAAGCATATGGAAAAAGTGTTGAAAGACAAACTTAATATTCAATTTATAAATGCGTAGTTTCGTATAGTAATACTGAGTTGGAAAATATGTATGATAAGCGCATAAGATGAGATGTATCGTTCTATCACTATTGGATAAAAAGTCAAAGAAGCATTGATAGGAGATGAGAAGTGGTAATCACTATATTATCTCCTATCGATAATGATTATTACGTGTTCATCCAATAATGGAATAGTAATCATTATCTTCTAAATGACTGTTTCGCATACTTAGGTAGTTGATTCTTGTAGTCAAGCGCTTAGAATAAGGTGGATGATGAATGTGACAAATGATAAGTTGAAAATAGATCTTAATAATTCAAATTTTTATAATAATAGAGAGGTAAGTTGGTTAGATTTTAACTACCGTGTGTTACAGGAAGCGTGTGATAACAATAATCCATTATTAGAGCGGCTTAATTTTATTGCAATAGGAAGTTCTAACTTAGATGAATTTTTTATGGTACGTGTTGCTGGATTAAAAGACCAAGTCAAAATGGGATATGACAAGCCAGAAAATAAATCTCAACTAACGCCATCTGAACAGCTTGAAGCAATAGAAAGAAAAAACCGACAAAATGTCTCATTCCAATATCACCGATTCAATGAACTCATTGAAGAACTCAAAGCATATGATGTATTTTTAGTGAAGCCAGATGCTTTGAATGAAACATTAATAGAGCGACTAGAAACCATCTTTTTAGATGAAATTTTACCGACACTAACACCACTAGGCATTGATGCATATCGTCCATTTCCAAAGTTAAATAATAAAACATTAAATATTTTTGTAGATATTGATACAGGAAATGAGATTAATTCAGCGATTGTACAGATCCCAACATTGTTAGATCGTTTCACTACCATTAATGAAGGAAACAAACAATATATCATTTTAATTGAAGATATTATTACGTATTTTATGGGGTATTTATTTAGAGGGTATGAGATTGTTAGCACATACACATTTAGAATTACGCGCAATGCAGATTTGACGATTCATGAAGATGGTGCAGAAGATTTATTAATTGAGATAGAGCGTTTTTTGAAAGAGCGTAAAAGTGGTGCAGCAGTCCGTTTAGAAATTGATAATCGTGGTCAGCATAATATGAATATGGACTGGCTCATTGAGACACTAGAGTTAGGTCATGAAGACGTATATTATACAGATGGTCCACTTGATTTAACGATGGTATTTGAGCTTGTAGGACATCTCTCTAATAAACTGAGAGATTTGAAATATTCGCGTTATACACCTCAAATGCCACAGTCATTAGGAGACAATAATGTATATGATTTAGCATTAAAACGAGATATATTTTTTCATCATCCTTATGAATCTTTTGATCCAATTGTTGATTTTATTACAGAAGCGGCAGAAGATCCAAATACAATGGCAATCAAACAAACATTATATCGTGTAAGTAGCGACTCTCCTATTATAGAAGCACTTAAAAATGCTGCTGAAAACGGCAAGCAAGTTACAGTTCTTGTTGAACTCAAGGCACGATTTGATGAAGAGAATAATGTACATTGGGCACGTATGCTTGAAGAGGCAGGGTGTCATGTGATGTATGGAATGACACATCTAAAGACGCATAGCAAGATTACGTTAGTTGTTAAACGTATGAATGGTCAACTTGTACCGTTTGTTCATCTAGGAACGGGGAACTATAACGATAAGACTGCTAAATTGTATACAGATATGGGAATCATTACGACAAATAAACAAATTGCACAAGATGCGATGAGTTTCTTTAACTATTTGAGTGGCTATTCTATTAAGCCAGATTATCAAGAATTGATTGTGGCACCGTATGAAATTCGTGATTTATTTATTGAGCGGATCGACGAAGAAATTGAAAGTCATAAAAAATATGGCAATGGTAAGATGATGATGAAAATGAATTCATTAACTGATAAAGCATTGATTAAAAAGCTGTTTGAAGCATCACAAGCAGGCGTTAAAATACAGTTAATCATTCGAGGTATTTGTTGTTTGAAACCGGGAATTCCTGGAGTGAGTGAAAATATTGAAGTTATCAGTATTGTAGGACGTTTATTAGAACATTCGCGTATTTATTATTTCTATAACAATGGGGATGAACGTATTTATTTATCATCTGCTGATATGATGACACGTAATATGATTAAGCGTGTAGAGATTTTATTCCCTATTTTAAATAAGCAGATTGCACAGCGTTTAGTCGATTATATGAATTTACAACTTTCAGACAACCAAAAAGCACGCTATCAAGATCGTTATGGTGTTTATCATTATGTTGAAAATAATTTAGAACCATTAAACGCTCAAGAGTATTTAATGAATGAAGCGATGACGTATGGAATTCAATTAAAAAAAGAAAATATGGTAGAAACAGGACAACCTGTTCGCCCATCTTCTAGTTGGATGAGTCGATTTCGTAAAAAATTGAAAAGGTAAATCAAAAAGTTCACTAATGATGTTACAATCATAGTGAACTTTTTGATTTATTACACAACATCATCCAATGAGACAGAAATTTCTTGTTGTGTAAAAGGATGAATAAATGTAATACGATAACTTTCAAGTTTAAGCTGTCGTAATGTCGAATCACTGTATAAGGGATCACCCAATACGGGATGACCAATGGCTGCTAAGTGTACACGAATTTGATGTGTTCGTCCTGTATCTAACTTTACATATAATTGACAAACACCCTCTTTAATCATTTCAGATTCTATAATGTGTGTTATAGCTCTTTGTCCTGTTGGAGAAACACGGCGTTTGTTGGGATGAAATTTATCTTTACCAATAGGCATATCAATCGTCTGCGGTTTGATAGGTAATAGACTTTTAACTTGTGCACGGTAAATACGATGGATTTGATTATCTTCTAACATGCGATCAAGTATCTTTTTTACGAGAGGATTTTTAGCAACGATAAGTAATCCTACTGTTTCTTGATCTAAGCGGTGGATAGGCTCAACATAAGGGCAATTCAGTGTATAAATAATATGATTCATTAAGGTATTACTTTCTTTTAAATCATTTGGATGTGTTTTTACGCCTTTAGGTTTCAAAACAATTGCTAAATCATCATCTTCATAAACAATATTAGCATAGCGATAACTTGGTAAATATTGGCTTTTAGCTTCTGATGAAGGTAGCACAAGTTGATCCCCAGTATGTATTGTTGTATTAAAATGTGCAGATTCTCCATTAACAGTGATTGTTTTAGACATATTTAATTGGTGCATTTCTTTTTTTGGTAATTTTAACGATTGAAACATTGTTCGAATCGTCATGTTGTCAAATGATTGAGGAACGATAATTTTCATAATGACCTCCTTAATGCCTCTATCATAACATAAAATCAAGTATCCGTGACTGATCGAGATGTTTTTCACGTTAGAGGTGAAGATGTATAATACAAGATGATAGAGACATAGGAGATGAGTAAATGGAAAAACCGACACGATTGGCATTACTCAAAGAAATCGCTGAATTTTTGAATGAGGAGACGGAGCTTCAGTCTATGTTAGATGGTGCATTAGATTATTTAATAGAAGGGAGCGACTTTTCAACAGGGTGGGTTTTCTTTATAGATGAAGATGGAGCACATACATTATCGGCACATCGCGCTTTACCTAAAGCATTAACGAATCATCATTGTAAGTATATGGTTGAAGGAACGTGTTGGTGTGTTCAATCTTATCACAATAAAAAATTAACAAAGGCTTCTAATATCATAAGTTGTTCACGTATTAATCTTGCAAGCCATGAGTTCGCTGAAGAGACGGAAGATATTACGCATCATGCTACCGTTCCATTGCGCTCAGGATCAGAACAATTTGGTTTGTTAAACGTTGCGACGCCACATACAACACATTATAGTGATGAAGACTTAGAATTGCTGGAATCTGTAGCGTTACAAATTGGTTCAGCGATTAAGCGTATCGATTTAACAGATCAAGAAAAAGAAGCCGCACGTATTAATGAACGTAATCGTTTAGCACGTGACTTGCATGATTCAGTCAACCAAATGTTATTTTCTTTAAAATTAACAGCGCATGCAGCAGGGCAAATGGCACAAGATGATGTATCAAAGCGAGCATTTTCTCAAATAGAGATGACAAGCCAAAATGCAGTGAATGAAATGCGTGCATTGATTTGGCAATTAAAACCAGTAGGCTTAGAGAAAGGATTAATACATGCATTAAAACAATATGCGACACTAATTGATATTGAAATTGATGTTTCCGTTTTTGGGTTAATTGATCTTGAAAATAAAATTGAAACGAATATCTATCGCATTATTCAAGAGGCCATGAATAATACGAAAAAGCATGCAGGTACGAATAAAGTGTTTGTTGAGCTCGCACAAGACAATGAAAAATTTGAAATGACGATTAGTGACAAGGGACCGGGATTTAATATTGATTATATTGATGAACGTACCCATCATGGCATTGCAAATATCAAACAGCGTGTAAAAATGTTAAAAGGTCAGATCGTATTACAAACAGATAAAGGTACGGTACTGCATATTGAAGTTCCATATAAACATTAGAATAGAAAGGAGAAATCGATGACTAAAATCGCTTTAGTAGATGATCATTATATTGTAAGACAAGGGTTAGAGTTTTTGCTTTCAACACGGGAGTCTATTGAGGTTGTAGGAAGTTTTAATAGTGGTTACGCTTTGCTAGAGTCATTAGAGACGAAAGATGTGCAACCAGAGTTGATATTAGTAGACCTTGTTATGCCTGAGATGAATGGTATTACATTGATTCGGCGATTAAAGGCAACATACCCTTATATAAAAATTCTTGTATTAACCAGTTATGTTGATGAAGAACATGTTTTGTCAGCGATGAATGAGGGGGCAGATGGTTATGAGATGAAAGATGTTGAACCTGAAGCCCTCATCTACTCAATTCAACGTGTGATAGCAGGAGAACGGGTGATCCATCAAGAAGCACAACAAGTTATGGAGACGGTTAATAATAAGCCTCATATGCTCAACAAACTATCCAAACGTGAAACGGAAGTATTGAAAGAAATGGCGAAGGGGAAGACGAATAAAGAAATAGCAGAGGCATTATTTGTATCAGAAAAAACCATTAAAACACATGTCAGCCATATATTCGCAAAGCTAGAAGTAACGGATCGCACACAAGCTGCACTTTATGCAATGACGAATCATCTTATTTAAAAATAGAGAATAGGAAACTTTTGTAGTTCTACCATAGTAAAGGTGACGAGAAGTGAAAATACGTTTTGATGAACTTTTTTACTTCTCGTCACCTTTACTATATAGGATTGTTGGAAAATCAACGGGAGAGATAAGGTTCGATATGGACAATGGTTTCAACCTCTCCAAGTTGATGTTGTAAGACGGTTTCCACACAGTCTGAAATCTCATGACTTTCAACAACAGTTAAATAAGGATAAACAGCAATAGTAACATCAATAAATGAAATCATACCATGACTACGGGCTTTAATATCTCTAATTTCTTGAATACCTTTAATAGGAGAGATTAATTGATAAATAAGGTTAAGTTCTTCTTCATCATAGCCATCTGTTAGTGTAATAGCTGTTTCTTTAAAAATATCGATACTTGTTTTCATAATGAGTAAACCAATGACAATTGCTGCGAGTGTATCTAACATAGGTACACCTAAGTATACGCCTACAATACCAATGACAGTCCCTAAAGAGACAAGAGCATCTGACAAATTATCATAACTAGCAGCTTTAAGTGCGCTACTTTTGACTTTTTGAGAGAGTTGACGATTATAAATAAAAACGGCTAACATGACTACACTTGAAATGAGCCCAACAATAACAGCAGACTCACTAGGTTGTTGAAATTCCCCTTGATAAAAATGTTGTACGCCAGTAATAATAACTTGTATACTCACTGCAAACATAATAAAAGAAGCAATAAGTGCCGCGATGAATTCCGAACGATAATGACCGTAAGGATGGTTTTTATCAACAGGTTTCATCGAGATATGAAGTGCAATAAGAATGGCAATCGAACTGATGACATCTGTTGCATTATTTATACCATCAGCCATTAAACCTCTACTTTCTGCAATCCAACCATAAAAGACTTTAAGTAAAGTAAGAAAAGTATATGTAATAATACTAAGCCAAGCCCCTTTTTTAGCCTGTGTAATTTTATAATCTAATTGCATATATATGCACTCCAATTTAAGAATTTAAAGCATGACACGATTTTATTATTCAATAAATTAAGGATTTTAATAGAACTTACTGACTATATGTATATTGAAACTAAAACATAATTATACCAGAATATTAAGAGTTATTGAGTATTCCATTATAATTTTTAAAGAAATAATAACTTGACTTAAAATTCAATGTTCATGGAACAAAGTATTCGTCAAATAAATAAGAACTTCTATTAAAATTTTTGATATACGTCATTATTGTTAAAAGTGCAATCTCCTTGTATTAAATATTGGATTATGATGATTTTTAACATAGTTAAGTCAAATAAAACAAGTAATATGTCAAAAAAATACGTGGAATTAAAAGGTATCATGAATATATATTGAGTAATTATTTAGACTTGATATGTCAGAATATCAAAGATAAATATACGTATTTCAATTTTCCTAATTTTCTGACTATAATTTAAGTAGTGTCCTACATATGGCTAATCATTAACAAGAAAAAGATAACAAATAGTGATTGAGTTATTCATTTTGGGATGAGGCAAAATAATCAAACTTTTACGTATGAAAAGCGGTTTATTTTGTATTCAACGTGTAAAAAGGGGATGAAAAAATGAAATTTAAAGGGTTAACAGTTAAAATAATTATTGCATTGGTGCTGGGTATTGCGATAGGGTCTATTTTTAACTTTTATGAAGGGTCAAAATTTGTAACATTTACAGATCAGTATATCTTTAATGTGATAGGTCAGATCTTTCTTAATTTAATCTTTATGCTTGTTGTGCCTGTTGTATTTGTATCAATTGTTTTAGGTGTTATAGGCGTTGGGGATCCCAAGCTGCTCGGTGGTATAGGACTAAAAACATTGTTTTTCTTTTTGACGACAACAGCATTAGCGATTACATTGGCGATGTGTTTGGCCTTATTAGTTAAACCTGGAGAAGGCCATTCTGATTTATTGAAGAGTGAGGAGGTCACAACTTATCAAAAAGAAATAGATAGTCAGAAGAAAGAAGAAGCATCACCCGTTAATCAAACATTTGATCAGACACTTATCAATTTCTTTCCTAAAAATGCAGTTCAAGCAATGACAGAAGGTAATATGTTGCAAATTATTACTTTTGCGATTTTTATAGGTATTGGTATTATGATGGTTGGTGAAAAGGCAAGAGTTGTACACAAGTTTTTTGATCAGTTTAATGAAGTACTGATGTATATTATTTCGATGATTATGAATGTTTTTGCACCAATAGGAACATTTGGACTTGTAGCACACGCATTTACTGGTGCAGGATTTGGCGCAATGCGACAACTAGGTCTGTATTTTATTGTTGTACTTGTTGCATTATTGATTCACTTCTTTATAGTATATGGGGGTGCTGTTAAGTTTTTAGCAGGGCGTAGTCCAATTGAATTTTTCAAAGGATTTTTTCCAGCGATTACAGTTGGTTTTGGTGGTTCCAGCTCTAATGCAGCATTACCCGTATCTATGGAATGCACAAAGCGAATGGGTGTCAGACCTGAAATAGCATCTTTTGTACAGCCACTAGGTGCAACAATTAATATGGATGGTACAGCCATTATGCAAGGGGTTGCAACGATATTTATTGCACAGCTAATGGGTGCTGAATTGACAGTTTTACAATTGATTACTGTTGTTGTTATTGCTGTTATCGCATCGGTAGGAACAGCAGGTGTACCGGGTGTTGGCCTAATCATGTTAGCAATGGTATTAACAGCTGTTGACTTGAATCCGGCGGCAATTGGCATTATTTTAGGAATTGATAGATTACTTGATATGTCACGTACAGCAGTTAATATTACAGGTGATGCAGCATGTGCGTTAATATTGTCTGAGCGTGAAGGTAGAAAGTTAAAAGGTGAAATGCACGTAGAATAAAAATATATGAATAAAAGCAATTGAGAACGTTGTGATGCAACGATTTTCATTGCTTTTTTAGGTTCTTCACTTTTTGTGGCGGTATGGCACATAACGTACTCAAAAAATAAGACACTGCATATAAGATATGCTACAATAATCAATAGTGTATTAAAACTCTAAAAAAGGATAAAGACAATATAGAGTACTTGGAAGTGATACAAATTGTATGTTTCGATTTTTCATACTATTTCGCCTATTAAAGTTTTATAAAATAAACGAAAATGACTCTTTTCAATTATAGAATTATGTATTAATATGTAATTTGTGTTTCAAGAAATGTGTAGATTTGCAATTTCTTGTGTGCGGATAAAAATATCATTTAAGAAAGGTCGTAAGAATAAATGGATAGACAAAGTTTTACAGATTTAATTCAAGCAAAATTCAAAATGGTCCGTATTGAAGCTGGTTATACTCAAGATACAATGGCACAAACAATTGGACTTTCAAAGAAAACATTAGTACAAATTGAAAAAGAGCGCGTATTACCTAACTGGACAACATGTGTTTCGATTTGCGCACTTTTTAGAGATTCTGAAGTATTGAACAGTACGTTCGGTTGTGATCCATTGGAGATCGTACAAACTGTATCTCGTAATCAAGCAGCATATCCAAAATATTCAACAATTACAGATATTTATTGGGAAACTATTGATTCTAAAGGTGACTATATTTTACAATCTAATAAAGTTAGTGAGTTGTATCGTATATTAGATGGCAATAAACAACCGATTTTTGCAACACCTAAGCTAAGAGAAGCAGAAACTTATTTTCAACGTAATATAAAAGAAGACCTTGTTCGTGCATAAGTGATAGAATGGTACATAAATAAATTGAGCTACAATAAAAATAGGATCACTGTAAATGATTTATAGTGGAATGATGAATAACTAAGGTGAGACATTCAAATCTTGTTGCTTTTACAAGGTTTTTGTCTCATCTTTTTATTTTTATTCGATATTGTACAATAAAGCGTGACACATTTTATGGCATATCAGTGGGGTTCCAGAATATATAAACAAAATTTTGGTTAAAGGCTAGAAATTGTGGAATAATATTTTGAAGACTAAAATGTTGAGAGGCGGATTTTTATGCAAGCAATTTGGGTCATTCTATTTATGATGATTATTGGAGCAATTATTGGTGGAGTAACGAATATGATTGCAGTTAAAATGTTATTCCATCCATTCAAAGCATATTATATTTTCGGACGGCGTATCCCCTTTACACCCGGATTAATACCGAAAAGACGAGGAGAAATAGCTGTTAAAATTGGACAAGTCGTTGAAGATCATTTATTAACAGAGTCTTTAATACGTGAAAAGCTGAATGCACCTGAAATGAGACAAACAATACGACAAACTGTTGCTCAACAAGTAGAACAATTAAAACGCGATGATATGACGTTACAAACTTTAGCGGACTATCTAAATATAGATGTCGCATCGCGAGGTAATGTTTGGGTGTCTACTTTTGTGGATAAACAACTGCAACAGAAATATGATAGACATCAGCAACAAACTTTAAATGAAGTAGTGCCACATGAAGTTATACGTGTTTTGGATAAGAAAGTAGCAGAGCTAGATGATATTTTATTAATGAAAGCGCGTGATTATCTAAATTCTGATAAAGGTTATAGAGATATTTGTGAAATGTTAGAGACTTTTTTTGCAGAAAAAGGAAAAATATTGTCCATGCTTCAAATGTTTATGACGAATGAAGCAATTGCTGAGCGAATTCAAAAGGAACTCATTCGTTTAACGAAGCATCCTAAAGCACAATATATTTTAGCAACACAAATTAAAAGAGAATATGAACAGATGAAGATGATGCGACTAGAAACGCTCATTTCAGCAGAACAATTTGAGCATTTGAAAGAACGTGTAACAAATTATGCTGTTTTACAATTAGACCTTTCAAAGCGAGTACATCAGCCACTTAGTCATCTTGCACCTCGTCTGTTTAAGCAGTTAGATGATAGGGGTATTGATAAAATAACATCTCTCATTTTGACAACGCTTGCCAGTCGATTGTCTTCTATTATGCGTCGAGTAAATATTCGAGGTTTAATTGAGGAGCAAATTAATCGTTTTGAATTAGATTATATCGAACGCCTTATTTTTGAAATTGCGAATAAAGAATTAAAATTAATTATGCTACTTGGCTTTATTTTAGGAGGATTAATCGGATTTTTCCAAGGTCTTATTGCAATCTTTGTATAATGTGTTAAATTATGGTATCGTAAGCAAGGAAAGAAGTTGAGTGGACATGCTCATCTTCAACATTTGATTATTAAGGAGCGATAATAATGGCAGTAAATTTATATGATTACGCAAACAAATTAGAGCAAGCATTACGTGAAAGTGATGAGTACAATGCAATTAAAGAGGCTTATGCTAAAGTCAACGAAAATGCAGACTCAAAAAAATTATTTGATGAATTTCGTGAAACACAATTAAATTTCCAACAAAAACAAATGCAAGGTGAACAAGTAACAGAAGAAGAAATTAAAAAAGCTCAAGAGCAAGCTCAAGAAATTGAAAAAGACAGCAATATTTCTGAATTAATGGATGCTGAGCAAAAAATGAGCCAAGTCTTCCAAGAAATCAACCAAATCATTGTAAAACCTTTAGATGAAATTTATCAAGACTAATCATATAGGCACTGGTTTTTAATGTGTGATCATGCTCCCTTCAAGGTATTGTAACTAGCGATACTACGAAGGGAGCATTTTTTAGAGTGTCGTTATTCAATTGCCACTTATAGATATTTACGTACTGGATTAGGACGATTTTTACTCTGTCTCAGTCCTGTTTTAACATCATTTTTATAAAAAATAACAAAGCAACGTCATATAGAGATGAATTATGCTAGAATAAGAAGAATCATTATATATTAGAAGTGTAGAGATTTTACGAGTCTATATAATATGTTGTATAAATCAGTGACAATCATTGATAAAATTTAAAATGAATACCTACAAACTTTTTGATAATGGATGATGTTTTTATCAATGGGTCAAAATTTTAGTTTGTTTTTGAATTAACAATTGTAAAAGGAGACGATGTGGATGGTTAAATTTTTACATTGTGCAGACTTACATTTAGATAGTCCGTTTGTATCCAAGCAACATTTAAGCCCCAATATTTTACGTGATGTTGAAAATAGTGCGTATGAAAGTTTTAAAAAAATTGTAGACGTTGCATTACGCGAAACGGTAGATTTTATGATTATTAGCGGTGACTTATTTGATCAGCGTAATCGTACATTAAAAGCTGAAGTGTTTTTAAAAGAAGAATTTAAACGTTTAGAAAAAGAACAAATTTTTGTATATATTATTCATGGTAACCATGATCCACTATCAGAACGTATTACATCAGATTGGCCACAAAATGTAACTGTATTTTCAAAGGATGTTGAAACATATCAAGCGATTACTAAAACAGGTGATACTGTACATTTACATGGTTTTAGTTACGAAGCATCAGCAAGTTATGAAAATAAAATAGATGATTATCCGACTAATGTAGACCGTAATATTGTTCATATTGGAATATTGCATGGTACGTATAGTAAATCTCAAACTGCTCATCGTTACACAGAGTTTCGATTAGAAGATTTAAATACAAAGCTTTATCATTATTGGGCTTTAGGTCATATACATAAGCGTCAACAGTTGAGTGATTTACCAGAAATACATTATCCCGGTAATATTCAAGGGCGTCATTTTAAAGAACAAGGTGAAAAAGGATGTTTAATTGTTGAGGGAGATCATGTGGCACTTAAGACACGTTTTGTCCCGACACAATTTATTCGCTTTGAAACAGCAGTGTTAGAAACAGAGGACATTGGTCAACAACAATTGTATGATTTAATTCAAAACTTCAAAAAAAGTGTACGTGGTTTAGGACGTGCTTTTTATCGTTTACAGCTGAATGTTTTAGGTGATGAACGTATTGATTCACAAGTACTTGAGCAAGTGAAAGCCATGATTTTAGACTATGAGGAAAATGAGCAATACTTTATTTTAATCGATACACTCGATATCTATTATCCAAATATTGAAGAAACATCTATTTTTAATGAATTTGATTCAGAATTGCTTGAAGATGACACGTTGTATGAACAGGCACTAAGTGACTTATATATGAATCCTAAAGCATCTAAATATCTTGATCATTACTTACAACATGATCGTAAAGCACTTATTGAACGTGCAGAGTCAATGATTAAGGCTGAGTTAAAAAGAGGTGATAAATGATGAAAATAAAGGCTGTTGAAATTTATGGTTATGGACAGTTTGTAGAACGTAAAGTCACTTTTAATACACATATCACACAAATTTTTGGTGAAAATGAAGCGGGAAAGTCTACGCTACAAGCATTTATTCATTCTATTTTATTTGGTTTTCCAACAAAGAAAGAGAGTGAACCCCGATTAGAACCGCGTATGGGTAATCAATATGGTGGTCGTATCACTTTGGTTTTAGATGATAACACAGAAGTAGAGGTTGAACGTGTCAAAGGGCGTGCACAAGGTGATGTAAAGGTATATATGCCTAATGGTGCAATTAAAGACGAAGCATGGTTACAGCAGCATTTAAATTATATCAATAAGCGTACATACCAAGATATTTTTTCATTCAACGTGCTAGGGTTGCAAGATATTCATAAGCATATGTCTGAAACGCAATTACAAAACTTTTTAATGCAAGCAGGTGCACTTGGTTCAACAGAGTTTATCGGTATGCGTGATTTAATCCATAAAAAGAAGCAAACGTTGTATAAAAAATCAGGTCATCAACCAGAAATTAATCAACGTATCTCAACATTAAAAGAATTGGAGCTAGAAGTTCGAGAAAATGCGGCACAACTTGAAACTTACAATCGCTTAGTCGAAACGAGAGAAAAGACTGCAAACCGTTTGGCGACAGTGAAAGGTAATCTAGACTATTTAACACAGTTTTTTGAAGAAAAACAAAAAGAAGTGGCGATACATGAACAGGTCCAAGAATGGAAAGCATTAGAGGCGGATCTGAATATTGAACCCCTCACTTTTCCAGAACAAGGAATTGACCGATATGAAATAGCTAAGCAACAATTGAATCAACTGGAACGCGATAGAGGACTGCGCGATGAGAAGCGTAAACAATTGCAATATGAAAATGATAAGCTTTTTGTTCCGGAACCACAAATCATGCAAGCGATGAATAACATTGCCAAACAAGAAGAATATATTAAGCAACAAGAGCGTGAGTTAAAGCAAGTTTCTCGAGATATTGAAAATAATCAACAAGAAATAGAAGGTCTCAAATCCAATATTGGTTGGGATACGGTTCACCTTGATATAGATACTTCAGAGGTTCAAAAAACCTTTACAAGTGATGCTTTAAAGAAAAAGCGTGAATATGCCCAGAGTATGGAACGATATCAAGCAATGCAGGATGAATATAGCATTGAACGTCAGTCTTATGAAGATGAGTTGAAAGACCTTAAATCTAAACTTGTAACAGATGACACATTCGAAAAGAAAAAAATATATGAAAAACGTATGCTAGAATTGAATGAAAAACGTCAATTATTTGAAAAAATGAAGTCATCCTTTGAAGCGGAAAAACAAGAAAAAGTAAAACGTCAAAATATTTTACGTGTATCTATGGGGTGTATCGCATTAATTACTGTTGCTTTAGCTATTTATGCCTTTTTAATACCAGACCTTATCTTTGGTAGTGTATTTGCTGTATTGACATTGATATGTCTAATAGGTATGTTTTCAATTAAAGACAAAGAATTAGGCTATAATGAAAGATTCGCAGAAGAAATTACACAATTAGAAAATGAAGTAGAAAACTTGGAACAGACATATGATTTGAATTTTGAATTGTCGGATCAATATCAACTTAGAGATAAAATTGTACAACGTGAGCAAAATCTTGCAATATCTGAGAAAAAATATACACATATTCAAAAACAACTAGAAACGTCACAAAATAATTATGAACAAGTGAATAATCAAATAGTAGATATTCGTAAAAGCTTATATCTTTCCGATAAAATGTCAGATGATTTATTGTTAGATGCTATTCAAACGATACAACAAATTAAAACATATCATGATGAACAGAAGAAGTTGAGAACACAACAAGAACAATTAAATGCACAAATAGCAACTTTTTATAATAATGCAGAGCAATCTGTAGGTGTACATTTTTCAGTATTTAATCGCGTATCACTCTTCCACGATGTACGTGAGTGGATAAAGCATGCACAAACAGATACTATGAGATACGAACAAAATCGAGAACAGTTCGAGTTAATCAGTAATGAAATCAAACAATTAGAGCAGCGTATATCCGAAAAACAAAGTACAATTCAAAAGCTATTTAATACGATTGGAGCGATAGATGAAGAAAGTTATTACAAGCATCACGATCGTTACCAAAGTTATCAACAAGCACTTTCACGTTTTAATGATTTAACACACTTTTTAGAAAATCAAGATTATGGTTACGAGAAAAGCTCTCAATTGAGTGAAAAAACAGCAATACAGTTAGAAGGAGAATACGATAAGCTTGAAGAGCAAATAGATGATTACAATGATCGTTATCTTACTTTACAGAGTGAAGTGAGTGATTTAACTGCACAAATCAACCATATGGAAACGGATGATACGTTAAGACATTTAAAACATCAATATCAACTTAAACGTAACCAACTCAACAGTCTAGCAGAAGATTGGGCGGCGCTGAGTTATTTAGAGACACTTGTTGATGCACATATTAAGCAGATTAAAGATAAAAGATTACCACAAGTTGTTCATGAAGCGACAGATATTTATGCAACACTAACAGAGGGTCAATATGTGAAAGTCACTTATGAGAATGAAGAAGTAATGGTACGCCATAAAGATGGTCAAATGTATCATCCGGTTGAATTGAGTCAATCAACAAAAGAGCTACTTTATTTTGCTTTGCGTATTAGCTTGATCAAAGTATTAAAGCCTTATTATTCATTGCCAATTATTATTGATGATGCATTTGTACATTTTGATGAGGTACGTAAAAAACGTATGATGTCTTTCTTACGTACATTGCCAAATACTTATCAAGTGCTATACTTTACATGTAACCAAGACGGAACATTACCTGCTAAGCAAACTGTGACGTTAAGCAAACTCGAGAAATAGAAAGAAAGGCGTTGAACTATGAGACATGTAGAAACGTTAAAGCCAGGAGATAAAGTGAATCATTTTTTTCTGATCCATCAAGCAACACAAGGGGTCACTAATCAAGGTAAAGATTATATGACTTTGAAATTACAAGATCAGAGCGGTGAAATCGAAGCAAAATTTTGGACAGTCACTAAAGAAGATATTGAGGTGTTAAAGCCGGAATTAATTATTCATGTTAAAGGTGATGTTATTAATTATCGTAATAACCGTCAGCTGAAAATGACACAATACCGCGTTGCGACAGAGGCAGATGGTCTGCAAACACGTGATTTTATTGATAGTGCACCGATGACACCTGATGAAATTAAAACGGTCTTACGTGATTATATTTTTGAAATTGAAAATGCAAATTTACAACGTGTCACACGTCATTTATTGAACAAATATGAAGCGGACTTTCTCACATATCCTGCAGCAAGCTCAATGCATCATAACTTTGTAGGTGGATTGAGTTATCATGTTGTTACGATGCTTGAAGTAGCAAAAGCATTATGTCAAGTTTACCCAAGCATTAATCGGAGCTTATTATACAGTGGCATTATTTTACATGATATTGGCAAAGTTGTAGAATTATCAGGACCTATTGCTACGTCTTATACATTGGAAGGGAATTTATTAGGTCATATTTCTATTGCAAGTGATGAAATTGCTGAGGCTGCGAGACAATTGGATATTGAAGGAGAAGAGGTTTTATTATTACGTCATCTGATATTGGCACATCATGGAAAGCTTGAATATGGCTCACCGAAAGTACCACAAGTGAAAGAAGCTGAAATTTTACATTTTATTGATAATATAGATGCACGTATGAATATGTTTGATAAGGCTTTTAAAACAACAGAAAAAGGAACAATGACTGCTAAAATTAAAGGTTTAGAAAATAGACGCTTCTATAAACCAGAAAAATTAGATTAACTATAAAACTGGCAAAATCACAGTGTTAGTGATTTTGCCAGTTTTTTGTAGTGGGGGATACAAATATTGTGATTTAAAATATAACAACTCTTGGAATAGCCTAGTTATGACAAAAGTGGAATCACTGTTTTTTAGAAAGATTAAACCCCTAATCCTTGTTCGCTTTGTGATGCTTGTTTTTGAAGTGCTTCTGGATTAAGTATAGAGTCTTCAATTGCTTTTTTAATGTCTCGATCTTTATAGTCTACTTTATATTCGTCGAGTAATTCTTTGTAAGCATCTGTTAAAATTTTTGGATCTTTTTGTAGTTTATTTTGAATAACTTTGGATTTTAATTTTGACTTTTCTTTATTAAAGTTTGTAGATTGATCGGCACGAATAATATGATAGCCGTAATCTGTTTTGACAATATCTGAAATTTCACCTTCTTTTAATTTGAAGAGTGCTTTTTCGAAAGGTTCAACCATTTGACCTTTAACGACATATCCTAAACTGCCACCTTGTTTACTGTTTGAATCCATAGATTCTTTTTTCGCTATTTTATCGAAGTCTTTAGGGTTTTTATCAAGTTGCTTTTTAATAGATTCTATTTTCTTTTTTGCTTCTTTATCTGATAGACCCTCTTTATCGTCGTCATCTTCTTTAACTTTAATTAAAATATGAGAAGCTTTTTTAGTTTGTTTTTTTAGTTCTTTATCTGAAATTTTGACTTTTTCATTTAATAGTTGTTTTTGGTACTCTATTAATTTTCGTTGTTCTTTATATTCATCCATTGTAATGTTCTGTTGTTTCAATAGACTTTCAAATTGTTCTTTGCCACCATATTTTTCGATTTGACTATCAATTTCTTTATTGATTTTTTTATCGTCTACTTTATCACCATACTTATCCTCTAAAATATTGCCTAGTAAAATTTTAAAAGAACTGCTTGCAATTTGGCTATTTCCAATATCTTTCATAACATCTTCTACTTTAACATCACCAGCTTTAGAAGAAATAAGCGTTTCATCTTTAGATGATGGTGCATTGTTGCCACAAGCACTTAAAATAAGCGTTGTTGCAGTAACAGGAATGATTAACTTTTGTAAACCTTTCTTCATATCGTTTTCTCCTTTACATAAAAGTAACACAAATAATATACCATAATCACAGAAGTGAACCAACGAAAGAACTATTAACTACGACTAATGTATGAGCGGATGATAATGTTATATTGACGAAAAAGGGAATACAATTGTGATAAAAAATGGGAAATATAGCTAATTTTGGTTTGTTTTAATAGAGAGATTGAGGGTGTGAGCGGTTTTATATAAACAATGACTAGATTGAAATAGCAACACATTGCTTCTTTCAATCTAGTCATTATTGTCAGGGTAGGGGATTGATCTATGGTTTGTAAATTGAGATTGCCGATCTTCATTTTCTAATTCGACATCAGATATACTATTTTGTTTAAGTAGTACAAAGCCATTGATATGTTCTTCAACCAATTGACCTTGCTTTGAAAAAATAATCACTTTTAAATAGAGGAAATCCATAACAGAAAATCCAGCATTTAAGGCTAATAAAAACATAAAATAATGACCATAATGTGGAAATGTACAAGCAATACCTATACAAATTAATGTGATAATCATAAAAGGCATGACTAAGCAGATACAAAAATAATATTTGCGTACGGGTTTATCTAAAAAGACATTGTACAAAGGAATCCAACTTTTACGCATCAATTTATATGTTTTTAAATGACGATAATAAGGTAATAACATCATAACATGAATCAGCTTATGAATAGGATATAAACTGAACATTAAACAAATAAACATTAAAAACTTTTCGTCAGTAAAAGGAACATTTGAATAGTAATGGAAGAGCTCAAAACTAATAAAAAAAGTAATGACTACTGTCACAAAACTAATAAATGCGATACGCGGAATACCAAATCTAGAGTGAATATCGATTGATTTAGAACAATTTAACATTAAGATACTCCTTTTAAATGATTGATATACCGTATTATCTATGTCAATTTAATCAACGTCAAGTAAATTTTGTCGTAAATGATCATGACTTTTATTAATACCTTCTAAAAAACCTTTACCTTGAAGATGTGATACTAAATAATGTGCATCACTAAAGCTTGGAAGGTGAAACATTTCATCATAAAATTGTTGAGCAGCTTGATAAATACTATTGTCTGCCATATCATATTGTTCAAAAATATGCTCTACAAGTTCATGCCCTTCGTCAGTTAAGATGATGAAGGTATTACGTTTATCATGGGTATCTTTTTCTAATTTTAATAGACCTTGTGTTTCAAGACGTTTTGCAAAATTATAAGCAGTTGATACATGCATTACACCGTAGCGAGATATATCAGAAATCGTTACTTTTTTGAAGGCATAAATTGTCATAAGAATTAAATGTTCATTCATTGTAATGCCTGATTTTTTTAGCCAAGCTTGCCAGTCATTTTCTGCATTTTTCCAGATGACTTTTGAAAGCATAGCAGCTCTATGTGTGTATAACATACTCTCAATTTGTTGTTGTTTGTCGGTCATGGCAACTAGCTCCTTTCAACTATATAAAAGCATGATACAAAGTGTATCATGCTTACTTTAAGTATATCTGATTATTTTACTTTCCTCATTAAAAATATCAAATATTTTTAATTTGTGCATTAAAAAGTTACTTTTTTGTTGGAAAATTTGTAAGTTCTTCGCCACGGTTCTGTAAATTTTCTATATATTTTTGTAATCTTTGCACATTTGGGTTGATGTCAGCTTTAAATGTTCCAATAGAAGATTTGAGATCATGACTTATTGAGCGACTCAATTGAGCGCCTTCATTTTTAGCTGTTACAGCGTAATTCATAATGTTATTAATTTGTTGTTTAATTATATCTAATTCTTGTGTAATATCAGATGTATTTTCAGAAGATGTAGTGTGTACAGATGTGTCATTCGTATTACGATTTAATAAAGCTACACTTAAACCAGTAGCAAGTCCAGCTGCTAGACCTAATGAAATGCGAATAGCTTTCATAATTATAAATGCCTCCTAATTTTATCGTTATATGTCATGTATACCCTAGTTTGTTTAAGGTATGTGTGTATATTTCATTGTTCATTGAATATGTGAAGCGATTTGCTGAGCAATTTTAGCTTTTTGTGTATCATCAACTTCTTGTTCATGTGTAGTCCATTGATAGCCAAAACCATCAATATCGTCTTTATAACGTGGAATAAGATGAAAATGGATATGAAAAACAGACTGTGATGCATATTCTCCATTATTTTGAATAATATTTAGACCGTCTGGGTTGAAAGCATCTTTAATAGCATTAGCCACGATAGGCAATGCTTCACCGATATGTTGCATTGTCTCGGTATCAATTTCGAAAATATTTGGCGATGCTTTTTTAGGGATAAGTAATGTATGTCCTTTTGATACTTGGGAAATATCCAAAAATGCATAAACATAATCATTCTCATAAACTTTGTAACTTGGGATTTCTCCACTAATAATCTTCGAAAAAATAGTTTCACTCATAGTTTTAACCCCCTATTCATTATTTAGTTACATTATAGCATGTGGTTTATTCACGTGTAACTAAATAATGACTAGTGATTAAATGGCATAAAAGTATATTTATTTGGTACAATAATGTTTATGGAGGTGCAGCTAATATGACTGTACAAGTGAAAAATCTGACAGGTGGTTACGGTAGAAAACCTGTTATCCAAAACCTTAACTTTGAATTACATTCCGGTGAAATTGTAGGTTTGATTGGTTTAAATGGTGCTGGTAAGAGTACGACGATTAAGCATATGCTAGGTTTATTAACACCAACAGAAGGAGAAATGGTGATTTCTGGCATTAATATAAAAGAAGATATAGATACATATCGTAAGCATTTGTCATACATTCCAGAATCACCAGTCATATATGATACATTGACCTTAAAAGAACATATCGATATGACGGCGATGGCCTATGATATACCACAGGAGACCGCAATGTCACGAGCTATGCCTTTACTCAAAACTTTTCGTTTAGAAGAGCAGCTTGATGTTTTTCCGAGCCATTTTTCTAAGGGGATGAAACAGAAAGTAATGATTATTTGTGCTTTTATTGTTGACCCTGACTTATATATCATTGATGAGCCATTTTTAGGACTTGATCCTTTAGGTATACAAGCGATGTTAGATTTAATGGCAGCTAAAAAGGAAGAAGGGCGTACGGTATTAATGAGTACACATATTTTAGCTACGGCAGAGCGATACTGTGATCGATTTATTATTTTAGATCAAGGTGAGATTGTTGTAATGGGAAATCTCAAAGCACTGCGCCAACAAATGAATATGCCTGATGCTACGCTAGATGATATTTATATTCGTGTAACACAAGGAGCAGAGCGCTTATGATGACTGCGAAACAGCTCTTTATACAAAGGCATCGTACTCAAATAAAAGAAAAGCAGTATTATAATAAGTTTATATTTAATGGTCATTTTATAGTGTTTTTAACTATTTTGATAGGCGCTTTCATCCTTGGTTACGGTCAGTGGTTGCGTAATGTTCCTGAAGATATTAACTATGCATTATTAATTGCAATGACACTATCGATGAGTTCAATCTTCCCACTGAAAACACTTTTAGAAGATGCAGATGGTTTATTTTTATTGCCTTTTGAACGTCAAATGCACAATTATATCAAACAAAGTATTTGGGTCAGCTATTACTCACGATTACCGTTACAAGTGCTACTACTTGTAATTGCTTATCCTTTATGGCGTGCAGTTCATCCGAATGATATTGGTGTTTTTGTTATTGCTAGTATTATGGCACTACTCTTTCCTTTACTAGGGTTAATGCTAAGATGGCAATGGTTTTTATTTGGCCTAGAAAATTGGTCATTTCATATTGTGATGTTTATTTTAAGCTTATCGGGTTACTATGTGATGCTAAGCGCGCAAAGTAAGGCCAGTTTTGGGAGTATTATCGCATTGGCTTGCTTGTATGCATTGTTGAAAAAAATGACAGCACATCAAAGGTTTCCTTGGGATTTTCTTATTAAGCAAGCACATCAACATAAAGTAAATTATTATAAATTTGTAAATATGTTTACAGATGTCAAAGGTATTCAAGAAGGTGCAGTACGTAGAAGATACTTAGATATTTTGTTAACAACACCTCGAAAATTCAACGCTCAAAAAATGTATCCCTATTTATTTAAGCGCAACTTTTTACGAGGGAAAGATGCATTTCATTTAACATTGCGCTTGATTGTGATAGGTATACTTTTGATGCTATGGCTTAATCACCCCATTATTAGCCTATTAATCGGTTGTTTAACAATTTATATTACGATATTACAAATGTCTCAATTTTATACACAAGAGTCCTATGGCTTATGGCCTCAAGTATGGCCTGTTGCTGAATCTATGGTTATTGAAGGGTATCGTCAATTTTTATATACAACAGTGATGATTATAGCGACATTTTTAAGTGTAATTTATTTATTTATTGCTATTCATTATGGTTATTTGATTGTATTTTTCTTTATTGTTGGATTGCTAACAATTAAACATACAATAAAAAAACTAAAATATCGTGAAACGTTATTAAGAGATTAAAGGATAGATGACGTGTAACCATAATTGTAAAATTCGAATACACGATTAAGTCAAAAGTCCTTACAATAAGCAGTATTATTAGGTCTGCTTATTGTAAGGACTTTTTTAGATTTCATCAGTTACTGGATAGAAGTATTTTTCAAGATAGTTCGCATGTACGTTGGATGCACCGGCTAAAGGTTTAGTAGCTTCGTAAGATAAATATTTACGAAAAGCTGATGACTTTTTATAATCTTCATAATGTGGTCGAGATGTAAATCCGAGTAATACTTTATAAATATTATGGTTTTTAGGTTTTAACAGTCTATAACTACAAAAGCCTTCAAACTGATCGACTTTCGGTACGTAGTTTTCAAGTTGTTTTTCGAGCTGATATTGATGATCTTCTGTTGTAGGTATTGTAATCAATATTTGAAAATGAGCCTCGTCAATCGTTCCGACACTTGTCAATACGCGATAACTATTAGGCTGTTGAAAGCGTGTTTCTTGATTTGTTTCATCTATAATAATGGATTGATCATCACCAGAAAAAATAAGCATATGGCGATCTTGATGTTGCTGTTGAATCTGACGTAAGAAATCAAAAGTACCATAAGTGATATAAAAGTTCATAATACACGACTCCTTGTTTGTTAATGTGATATCTATAAAAAAGAAAATTGTATATCCTTATTATACCCATAAATTAAAAAGTGTTACCATCTTTAGAATATTTATTGGGAGGCATGATATACTTTATGATGTATGATTTTATTGCTATACAACATTTAACTTTTTTGTGACAATGGTATTTTTCACAGCGTTCTTTAATGTGGATATGCTATATTTGGAAAGAATGATTGTATTTAAGGAGGACCAAATGAATAATACGTTTAATGATACGATGTTACGAGCGATAAAGGGGCAGTCTGTCGCACATACACCGGTTTGGTTTATGCGTCAGGCAGGTCGTTCACAGCCAGAATATAGGAAGCTGAAAGAACAGTACTCCTTATTTGATATTACACATCAGCCAGAGTTATGTGCCTATGTGACGAAATTACCAGTAGATCAATACAACACGGATGCAGCTGTTTTATATAAAGATATTATGACACCGTTAAAAGCAATTGGGGTAGATGTAGACATAAAGTCAGGCATTGGCCCAGTGATTTCAAACCCAATTCGCCAGTATTCAGATGTGATGGCATTGGGGAAAATTGATCCTAAACGAGATGTACCTTATGTGCTCGATACAATTCAACTGTTAACGAAAGAACAACTTAATGTACCACTCATTGGTTTTACGGGGGCACCTTTTACATTAGCAAGTTATATGATAGAAGGAGGTCCATCTAAAAACTACAATAAAACAAAAGCGATGATGTATAGTGATGAAGCAACATGGTTTAAATTGATGGATACACTTGCTGATATGTCTATTACATATGTTAAAGGTCAAGTTGAAGCGGGAGCACAACTTATTCAGATTTTTGATTCATGGGTAGGTGCACTTAATCAAGCAGATTATGACTATTTTATTAAACCTTGTATGGAAAAAATGGTATCAGGAATTAAAGCTTTGGGTATTCCTGTTATTTTATTTGGTGTAGGGGCAAGTCATCTTATTCAATCTTGGCAACAATTGCCGATTGATGTACTAGGATTGGATTGGCGAACATCTATACAAGAGGCAAGTCATCAAGGGGTAACAAAAACACTTCAAGGTAATCTTGACCCAAGTATATTACTTGCACCATGGGAAGTCATAGAAGCACGCTTGAAGCCTATTTTAGATCAAGGAAAAGCACATAGTGGGGGACATATATTTAATTTAGGACATGGTGTATTCCCAGAAGTAAAGCCAGAAGTGTTGGGTCGTGTAGCTCAGTTTGTGCATGACTACACTGCTCATAAGTGATGGCATATTGAATACGCATATATAAAGGACGGATGAAAGATGACAACTAAAGTAGGTTTATTAGTCATGGCTTATGGGACGCCATATAAGAAAAGTGATATTGAGCCATACTATACAGATATTAGAGGTGGACGTAAACCGAGTCGAGAAGCGTTGGATGACTTGGTAAGACGCTATGAGGCAATAGGTGGGCTTTCTCCACTTGCAGGAACAACAGAACGTCAAGCTGAAGCATTGGTAGATAGATTAAATCATAGTGCTTATTATCAAGATGTAGAGTTTAAATTGTATATTGGACTTAAACATATTCACCCATTTATTGAAGATGCAATAGAAGAGATGCATAAAGATGGTATCACTGAAGCTGTTACAGTTGTGTTAGCACCGCATTACTCACAGTTTTCAATTGGTTCATATAATAAGCGTGCAAAGCAAAAAGCAGATGAGTTGAATATTGTGTTGCACCACGTTAATCATTATTACAAACAACCCAAATTTATTGAATATTGGTCGATGCGTATTACTGAAGTGCTTAATCATATTCCAAAATCTGAGTACGACAAGACAATGCTTATCGTATCAGCACACAGTTTGCCAATGAAGCCAGTGCTTGATTCTAATGATCCTTATCCATCACAAATTTCTGAAACAGCAAGAAGTATCGTAGAACATACATCATTACGACAAGTAACGGTGGGATGGCAATCGGCAGGCAATACAGGTACACCATGGATTGGTCCAGATGTACAAGATTTAACACGTGAACTTGCTGAGAAGGGTAACTTTAAGCACTTTATATATACACCAGTAGGTTTTGTGGCTGAACATTTAGAAGTATTATATGATAATGACTATGAATGTAAAGTTGTGTGTGATGAGGTTGGCGCTGCATATCATCGTCCACCAATGCCTGACACACATCCTTTGTTTATTGATGCAATCGTAGAAGAAATAACAACAGTGTATAAGAAAGCGTGAGTAAAATGACAAGTGTGGCAATAATAGGTGCGGGTATTACAGGATTAACGAGTGCATATTTTATCAAAAAGGCATATCCTAATCTTGATGTTACAGTTTATGAAGCTTCGAATGTCCCGGGAGGAAAAATTAAAACAGCATATAGAGAGGGTTATGTGATAGAGTTAGGTCCGGAATCATATCTTGGACGCAAAACCATTATGACAGAAGTTGCTAAAGATATTGGATTGACAGATGATGATATTGTAACGAATGAAACAGGACAATCTTATATTTTTGCAGACAATCAACTTTATCCCATTCCTGGTGGTGCGATCTTAGGTATTCCAACTGATTTTAAGCCATTTATGACAACACAGCTTATCTCTATGAAAGGCAAACTACGTGCATTGAAAGATTTGACGATGAAACCTTTGGAAATGCCAGAAGGTGATATGTCGGTGGGGCATTTTTTCCGTGAACGATTGGGAGATGAATTATTAGAAAACTTAATCGAGCCATTGTTAAGTGGTATTTATGGTACAGATATTGATGAGTTAAGCTTAATGAGTACATTTCCTAACTTTAAATTATTAGAAGAAGAGCACGGTAGTATTATTAAAGGAATGCAAAAAATTCGTAAAGCACGTTTGCAAAAAGAAGCGCATATTCAAGGACCTCAAGGACAATTTAAACAATTTAAGCGAGGGCTATATGATTTTATTATGCACCTTGAAAAATGGCTTCTCAAACATGATGTAACGATTCATTACAATACAAAAGTAGTCGACTTAAAAGCGATGCAAAAAGGCTATCATGTGGTGTTAAATGAGGAAAAACAAGTGTATTACGACGGTGTCATCGTAGCGACACCACATCAAGTGTTTCGCCAATGGTTTAGTAATGATCCAATGTTTGACTACTTTGATTGTTTAGAGGCATCTTCTGTGGCGACGATTGTATTTGCTTATGATGAACAAAATATTGAGAATATCCACAATGGAACAGGATTTGTTATTGCACGAACAAGTCATACAGATATTACAGCATGTACGTGGACTTCTAAAAAATGGCCACATACAGCACCAGAGGGCAAAGTTCTAATTCGTGCATACATTGGTAAACAGGGCGATAATATCGTTAACGAACAGACTGATGAGGCGCTCGTTGAAATTGCTCAACGAGATTTAAAACAAATGATGACATTCAAGGGAGAACCAGAATTTACAATCGTTAATAAAATGCCTTATGCAAGTCCACAGTACCATGTCGGACATATTGAAAAAATTAAGCAAATTCAACAACATATTTTATCAAACTATCCACATTTACAAGTTACAGGGGCACCATTTGAAGCAGTTGGATTACCAGATTGTATTAAACAAGCAAAACAAGCAGTGGATAACTTAATTCCACGTTTATAATGATATAGGTGTTAAGTTAAGTGATATGGGCATTATATAACGTAACAATGCAGTCTTATGGAATTTTCCATTGGGCTGCTTTTTCTATTTATATAAAGGGGAAATTTAGAGCTTTAAACAGCGTATCATTTTTGAAAATTTCGAAAATTATTCAATGATTTACGAATAAATAGTGTGGTATGATAAGAATATGAGAGAGGAGTCCTATTTATGACAAAAGTTTATATTATACATGGTTACCAAGCGAATAGTCAGGATCATTGGTTCCCATGGTTGAAAAAAACTTTAGAAATTGAAGGACATCAAGTTATTACTTTAGATTTACCAAATACAGATTGTCCAGATGGTGATGAGTGGTTAGCATACATGAAAGAAAACATAACAGATGTTAATAAAGAGACTATCTTTGTTGCCCACAGTCTAGGTGTCATCACAACTTTAAAATTTATTGATGACTTAGATGTATCAGAAGTAGGGGGACTTGCAATGGTATCAGGTTTTGTTGGCAATTTACCAGAAGATGCCCCTTTATTACCAACTCAAAAGGTCTTAGATTCATTTTTTAAATGGGAAATAGATTATGAGTATTTACAAAAGAAAATATTACATATGTTTGGTATTGCAGCAAAAGATGATTATGTTGTGCCTATTGAAGCTTCTCGGATTGTATGTGAAAAATTAAATTGTAAACTGTATGAAAAAGATAAGGGCGGTCATTTTTGTAAAACAGATGGCTATGATGCATTTCTGTATCTAAAAAATAAAATTGTTCATCATTTCGATTAAAAAGACACTACTCGATATTTAAATATTTAAGAGGTTAAACTACTTTGGTGAAACAAAGGTAAAAGCTTAATAATGACCATTCAATCAGTAGGTATCTAAAATGAAATATTTTTTAACAATTTTTTATTTTTAGCTACTTTTATTGGCGTGGGATATGAAAGATTTGCTTTCTATTCTACGCTTTATTCAGTATTTAAAACACTTTAAATAACTATATACTATAAAGTGTTTTAATTTACACAAAATATTAAGCGTGTGTGTATTGACCTTTTGAATAGAGGTAGATATACTGGAAAAGTCTTAATGATTTATTGATTTTTGAATTTATATTTACAAGTGTTCAGACCAAAATAAATCAAAAAAAGATATTGACATTTATAGTGCGAATTGGTATTATTAATAAGTAAGTGATTAGAAAATAATATTGCCGCGGGATGGAGCAGTTCGGTAGCTCGTCGGGCTCATAACCCGAAGGTCGGTGGTTCAAATCCGCCTCCCGCAATATTTTAAGTGGTCCCGTAGTGGAGCGGTTTAACACGCCTGCCTGTCACGCAGGAGATCGCGGGTTCGATTCCCGTCGGGACCGCCATTATTATGGTTCAGTAGCTCAGTCGGTAGAGCAAAGGACTGAAAATCCTTGTGTCGGCGGTTCGATTCCGTCCTGAACCACTTCTAAAATTACGGCGGTTGTGGCGAAGTGGTTAACGCATCGGATTGTGGTTCCGACATTCGTGGGTTCGATTCCCATCAGCCGCCCATATCGTTGTAATGCGGGTGTAGTTTAATGGCAAAACCTCAGCCTTCCAAGCTGATGTTGTGGGTTCGATTCCCATCACCCGCTCCATTTTTTATTATTCCACAGTAGCTCAGTGGTAGAGCTATCGGCTGTTAACCGATCGGTCGTAGGTTCGAGTCCTACCTGTGGAGCCATGGCCCCTTGGTCAAGCGGTTAAGACACCGCCCTTTCACGGCGGTAACACGGGTTCGAGTCCCGTAGGGGTCATAGAATCAGAAGTGAAATATCGCTTCTGATTTTTTATATTTTGGAAGATTGTCCGAGTTGGCCGAAGGAGCACGCCTGGAAAGTGTGTAGGCGCCACAAGCGTCTCAGCGGTTCGAATCCGCTATCTTCCGTTATTTGCTTATATTTCGTTGTTCTGCCGTTGTATCTCGTGACTATAAACGTTGATATGACGGCTTTTTGTTGTCTTTTGTTAGTTTTCGTTAAATTTGGTATTTTGAATGGAACGTCCCCAAAATGCTGGAAAAATAGAAAAACGTCCCCGAGAAATAATATCACGTCCCCTACATTGATTTTATTAGCTTTAGAGCCTTTTGGGTCTCGATTTTATTAGTTTCATCAAGTAGGTGTGAATAAACATCTAATGTAGTTTTAATAGTAGAGTGACCAAGACGTTTTGATATATAGTAAATTGAAACGCCACCGTGTAATAAATAAGAACAGTGTGTGTGTCTAATCGAATGCAATGTAAGTTTACCAAGTCGGTTTTCTAAACAAAATTTTTGAAGGACTTTCGTAACAGCATTGTTTGTTATCAGGGAGTAACCAGTGTTAAATATTTGTTTATTCATATTGATTGGCATTTCTGACAATGTTGTTCGTAATGTTTTCATATCTTCAGGTGGAATGTCAACTATACGATCAGATGTTTCTGTTTTCGTACCTCTTAAATGAATCGTATTTTTTAAGTAGTCAATATCATCAGTTGTTAATTTTTGAACTTCCCCAAAACGTCCTCCGGTAATAACTAAAATGTAGATGAAAAGGTATGATTGAATAGGGGTACTTGCTACATATGCTTTCAATTTTTTGTAGTCCTCTATATTCATAAACTTGGTTTCTTCTGGTTGGCTTGGCTTTTTTCCTTTAACCACTGCCTTGTATGTGGGGTCTTTATATATAAGACCTTCTTGTATTGCGTCTGTTAAAGATGCTTTGAGACAATTGTGTATCTTTTTGACCGATTCGGTGGCGTGATTAGCGCCATACCATTTGATAAATTTACGATACAAAATAGTCGAGAAGTTGTTTAATGTAATGTCGTCTAGATTTTCAGTTGCTAAAAATTTTTTAAACTGATTAATAGCATTAACATACGTCTGATATGCTTTATCTGTAATTACATTCTTTTTGTTGACCTCAATCCATTGTTCATAATAGTCGATAAAAGAACTTTTGTTGTTAATAACGATACCTTGCATTAGTTTGTTTTTAGCAATTGTTTCAGCTTCAGTCGCTTCTCTTTTCGTTTTAAAGCCTTTCTTTTTATATCGCTTTCCTTCATAGCCGAAATCATAATACCATTTGTTACCATTGTATTTTTTAACACTCATTCTCCTCACTCCTTTAAGAACGTATGTTCTGTTGTGTTTAAAAAATATATAGGGCAGGCGAACTACCTTATATATTTTTATTGAATTACACTACAATATGACTTATAATAAAAGCAAGATAACTCGAGAAGGATTAACGCTGGGTCCCAAAATGGGGTAGGTGCATTTGCACTGAGCATTCCTATGTGCCTGGGGTTATCTTTTTTTATTTCTTAAACTATCCACAAATTTTGTTGGATTCTTTCTTATTTCATTAACGATAAATTCAATAAATTGTTGGGAATAAGTGAAGGATTTTTGTTTTCCTATTTTGTGCTTATATGCATATTTTTCTTCGTTTTTGATATCGTAAAAATCAATTATTAAATTTAACACAAATTGATTGAAACCCTTAGGATATGTCATATTTATATTTTTCTTTTTGAGTCTTTCATTCACTGCTGTTATTACATTGTTAAACGAGTATTTATGTGTATCTGATGGGTCTTTATATTCTTTAACAAAATCGACTTTAATATCTGACCCTTTGTGAACAGCTACCATGAAATCAGCATCTTCTGTCTTTTTTGTAATGTATAGATTTTGCTTAATACCAATTGAAAATTTATCGGAATTATATTCCTTACTTAATACATCTATATCATTGGATTCTTTAATTAATTTCTCTGCAATTTCAGGTGGGTATTTCAATTTAATTTGCTCATTAGATAACGGTTCATAACTAGCAGAAATAGTTAAAAAATTTTGAGAAATATTTTCAGAAACATCTTTGTTATGGAATCTCATAGTCTCATTAATAAAATTCATTACACATGCCTGGAATAAAGGAGCATACTTGACCTCGTATTCTTGAGTAATAAAATGAGTGCTAATATTTCTTAAATCCACAATTTTCTCTAAATTCAATCTAATTCGAGTATTACAATCTGGATAGATTAATTTGATAGCGTTACTTAAACTAATGGTTCTATTAGGGTGGTCTTCGTAATAAATATTTTCTCCACGATTCAATAATTCTGCTTTTAACATTAATTCCCATGCATTACAAATAAAAAACGAAAATCCTTCGATTCTATATTTAATAGTAGGTTTATTATATATTTCTAACCCTAAAATAAAAGATTCAATACTTTTATCGACTAATTGTTTGCTTAAATTCTCCATCCCTCAACATCCTTCCTATATATAATCGCACTAATCACTTATTATAAAACTACCTTGCCAATAACTTTCATATTTAACAGTTTTATTATCAGTGATTAATTCATACAAAGTTTTATTGCCTGATAAAGGTTTCAATTCACTCATTTTGATACCCCTTAACTCTAGGTATCATTGACACCTTAGTATGAAATAAGTCGTGTTTATTCTTATGTTTCATTAAACTTAGAAGTTCTTTTGAATTGATATTTTGAAAATCTATTTGATGAGCAGTATAGATGATTTTAAGGTTTTGATAATTTTCACTAAATTCATAATTTCTTAAACCATACGCAAAAGATAAATCAGTTAACTTCAATGTATTTTGATGAATTATTTATGATGGTCTCTTGCCAAATTTCATTGAGTTGGTATTCTGGAACAAATGGAAGCCCATGAGATGTTTGGACTTTATCATAATATAAAATAGTAATATACGTTTTTTTATGTTTGGGTATTTCATTAATTCCGCTTAAAGTAAAGTCAAAGTATAAAGGGGTGTTGAACTCTAGCTCACTAAAATCTTTTATGACTTTTTTATTTTCTTTTTTATTTTCTTTTTCATTTTCTTTTTCATCTTTAATATAGAATGATATGTTACTTATCATTGGTCTTAAATCCTCCATACTCAACCTCCCTAAATTTATTTATTAAACGCATGAAGCGATTTAATCAGTTATATATCTTTATATATTGTTAATGGCTCAAATCTGATTAGATAATCGCCATGTTTAATCTGTAAACCGTATTTCATTTTATAATGTTCTAAGGTTTCTTTAATAAAGCTCTTAGAAACTTCAAAATAAATCGCCATTTCATGAAGATTTTGAACACCGTATTTAAAAGCCTCAATTAAACCTTGCAATGTAATCAATGTTTCATTAGCAAGACGTCTAGCTTTTAATTCGAATTTCCTATTTAGCATGTTTGACTGATCCAGTATATTACCATGAGTAATTCGATAATGTGCGATTTCTTCAGCTAAGACTTCATGTTTATGGTAGCTAGTCATATCTTTATCTATCAAAATAGCACCATTAGCGTAAATGCCTTTAAAGCCACCTTTCAGACTAAATTCATCACTAATAGGTATATGACTATTATCAATTATTAACTTTTCATACATAGTCATATGTATTGCTCCTTTATTGTTTTCTGTGTTTTTGTTTGACGAATTCGGTATATTCTAAAATTTCGTCAAGTTCTTCTTGTGTGTAATCTCCTTCAAGATGAGCAGCTAAAGTGTCTTGTTCAGGTTGTTCAAAATCAAGTATCTGTTCTAGTTTGATATTTAACCCTTTGCAGATTTTAAGTACATTTTCAACTTTAGCATTGAAAACGCCTCTTTCTAATATAGAACGAACTGTTGTATAAGCTAACCCTATATCTTCCGAAAATGCTTTAACAGAACCAAATTTCATTTCCATCAAATGTAATATATTGATACACCTTCGTGTAACAAAAATGAGCAATGTGTGTGTCTAATAGAATGTAACGTATGTTGCCTAATGAATTATTCAAACAAAAATCAAAAACTCTATCAGAGCTTTATGTTTAAATAGATTTGCGTTGTTTGTAATTATTATGATCCATCATATTGATTATCTCACTTATATTATATGCACATAATACAAATGAGCGAACTGACATCAATAGAGATGCTATTTAGACCGCTCTAGTCATATACAAGGAGGCTATAAAAAACATTATTTTCATTTTATTTTTCAAAATATTTAAAAAACATATTGAACTAAAATAAAAATTTTTATAACATATTCAAAAAGGGAGGGAGATTTTATGGAATGGATTAAGTTAATAGGTATTATCATTATTATTTTAGGTTTTATGTTTAAAGTGGATACCATTGCGGTTATTTTGACGGCAGCTGTTGTTACAGGTCTTGTGTCGGGTATGAATTTTATCGAATTATTAGAAGTTTTAGGTGATGCTTTTATTGAGAATCGATTGGTTACACTTTTTATTTTGACATTACCTATGGTGGGACTTATTGAAAGGTTTGGTTTGAAGAAACAAGCAACTCGGCTTATTACGAATATAAAAGAAATTACGAGTGGGCGTTTAATGACGGTTTATTTATTTATCAGAGAGATTGCAGGTATAGCATCTATAAGAATTGGAGGACATCCTCAGTTTGTCAGACCACTGATTAATCCAATGGTACAAGGTGCTTTGAAAACACGTTTTAACTTGAGTGACGAAGAGGTTGATTCAAAAGATGTTGAGAAGATTAAGGCGGAAACATCTGCAATGGAAAATTATGGGAACTTTTTTGGTCAAAATTTATTTGTAGGATCAGCTGGTATTTTATTAATGGTGGGGACGTTCAAATCATTAAATATTGAAGTTTCTGCTATTAGCTTGGTGCTTGCTTCTGTACCTATTGCGCTAATAACTTTAGTGATCGTCACACTTAAAAATATATATTTTGATAGATATTTAGAACGTAAATATAGCAATAGGCAGGTGGATCATAATGAATGAACAAACGTTAAATCAAATTCTTGAGTTTTTCTATATTTTAATTGGATTACAGCTGTTGTATACGGCGCTACGTGTATTAAAAGCTCCAGGAAACCCTAAAAAATATGGCACGGCATTATTTTGGTTTTTACTTGCGTTAACTTTTATGATTGGACCGTATATACCTAAAGCTATAACAGGTGCGTGTATTTTAGGGATGGGTGTACTCACTTTGTTCAAACAAGTTCAAATTATTAATATTGTTGATGTAACTGAAAATGAAGGAGAGCAAGGTGCACAAAAATATGGTAATAAACTCTTTTTACCCGCAATTGTTCTGGCGGTTGTCGCAGTTATCGTATCGAACTGGACACCATTTGGCGGAGCGATTGGATTAGGAGTTGCCTCTGTTGTAGGTGTGATTTTTGCATATTTCTTAATTAAACCTAAAATGAAATATATCTTATATGATAGTGACCGTTTAACACAGCAAGTAGGAACGGTGGGTATTTTACCTCAATTTTTAACTGCATTAGGTGTATTATTTACAGTTAGTGGCGTTGGAGATGTGATATCAAATGGTATTTCATCATTTTTACCACATAATAACCACTTTATTGGAGCTACTGCATATATTTTGGGTATGGTATTATTCACGATGTTAATGGGGAATGCATTTGCAGCGTTTACAGTGATTACAGCAAGTATTGGTATACCTTTTGTCATTGCACAAGGTGGAGATCCAGTCATTGCGGGAGCACTGGCAATGACAGGTGGTTTTTGTGGAACGTTATTGACACCTATGGCAGCAAACTTTAATACATTACCTGTTGCACTATTAGAAATGAAAAGTGAGTTTTCGGTTATTAAAGCACAAGCACCTGTTGCATTGATATTAATTGGGGTACACATTGTATTGATGTATGTATGGGCATTTTAAAAGGAGGGCATGTGATGAATATTTTAGTTACAGCATTCGATCCATTTGGTGGAGAAAAGGTGAATCCAGCACTTGAAGCAGTGAAACGTTTACCTGGAAAGATCGGAGAGCATACGATTACAACACTCGAAATACCGACTGTGTTTCATAAGTCAAAAGATGTTATTGCGGAGCAACTGAAAAAACAACATTATGATGCCGTATTAGCGGTTGGACAGGCTGGTGGGAGATTTGAGATCACACCAGAACGTGTAGGAATTAATTTAGATGATGCGAGAATTGCTGATAATGAAGGAAATCAACCTATTGATGAACCGATACAGCAAGATGGCGCACCTGCATACTTTTCAACATTACCTGTAAAGCATATGACAGCAGCCATTAAAAAAAGTGGAATTCCTGCAAGGTTATCTAATACAGCAGGAACCTTTGTTTGTAATCATATCTTATATCAACTTGGTTATTTAGCAGATAAATTATACCCAGATTTAAAATATGGTTTTATTCACGTGCCGTTTATTCCAGAACAAGTTGTTGATAAAACAAATATGCCTGCAATGTCTATCGAAACGATAACGGTAGGCTTAGAAGCAGCTATTAAAAGTATCGGTGAAAGAGATACAGACGCACGATTCGTTATGGGAGAAACACATTAAATTTTGGGATAGATACTTGAGTTTATAATTTATTAAATATAGGCGCATGACCGGAATCGGATCATAAAATCTTTGTAGTCATTAAGATTTTTATTCGATTTCCGGTCTTTATCGTTATGCAGATAAACACCATTAAAAGTACTTTTATATTAAAGGTTAAAACGCTAACAATGCATTTGCTACTAAATATAGCTATAATAAGAATTGAGTATTTATGAGGAGGTATCAGCATGGAACATTGGCTGGTAAAACAAGTACAACAACAACCGGAAGCAATCGCGATAGAAACAGCATCACGACGTTTAACATTTCAACAGTTGTATGTACTTGCCCAAAATTATGGCACACGTTTAAAGGCGCTTAAAGACCGACGAATAGGATTACTGGTTGATAATTCAGTAGAAGCATTAGCACTGATACATGGTGCATGGCTATATGGCATTGAGATAGCATTGATTAATAATCGTTTAACAGATGAAGAGATACGTGCACAAATGCAATCCATCCATGTTCGGACAGTTGTTGTAACAGAGCGTTATCGATTGAGATGTCATCAAATACAAATGACCCATCTAACTTGTATAACATGTGATGACATACCATTTGTGCATCGGCTTATACCTTCTACTACATTTCATGAGACTGATATTGCTTCGATTATGTTTACTTCTGGGACAACAGGATCTCAAAAGGCAGTACCGCAAACATTTAAAAACCATCGTGCTAGTGCTGAAAGTTGCAAAGTCAGTTTAGGATTTGATAAAACCTCCCGCTGGTTAGTCGTTTTACCCATTTATCATATTTCTGGATTGAGTATTGTTATTCGTAGCGTATTATATGGTTTTACTTTATTTTTAATGGATAAGTTTGATGAAGTGCGCGTGCTTAATGCGTTACAGCAACAACATATCACACATATTTCTTTAGTTCCACTTACGTTACAACGTCTGATGTATGCAGGTTTGACAAAGCCATATCATTTGGAAAAAGTATTACTTGGTGGTGCAAAATTAGAGAAAAAGTTTGTTGAGCAGGCTTTATCATATCACTTACCAATATATAATTCATTTGGTATGACAGAGACTTGTTCACAGTTTTTAACAGCACATCCGAATATGTTAGCATCACATCCTGAAACAGTCGGACGTGTGAGTCAGCATAATCAATTGAAAGTTATAGCACCGAATGCACAAGGTCACGGAGAGTTGTGTGTAAGAGGGGATAACGTGATGAATGGTTATTTATATCCCAGTGATGTACCAGGATGTTTTGATGCAGAGGGGTATTTTAAAACTGGAGATATCGCAAGCATCGATCATCAAGGATATGTTGTGATTCATGATAGACGTAAAGATTTGATAATCAGCGGTGGTGAAAATATTTATCCAAATGAAATTGAGCGGATTGCCAAACAACATCCAGCAGTTATCGATGCGATGTGTGTAGGGATTTATGATGAATATTGGGGACAGCGCCCATTTTTGTATTTAGTAGCACAAGAATGTATTGAAGATATTTGGGAGTTTTTAAGCGAGCGTCTCGCAAAGTATAAATTACCAGTAGATATACAATATGTGACGAAGCTACCTTATACAAGTACAGGTAAGTTAAAAAGACAGTTGTTGAATGGAGATTAGCAATGAAGTTATTAGAGTTACACTTTTACCATTATGCTCCTGTTTTCAAACATAAAATACAAACGCCTAAAGTCATAATGGAAAAGCGTGAAACATTATTTATTGGTACTGTTGATGAAAAGGGTAAAGAGTGGTTTGGGGAATGTAATGCCTTTGAGACAGATTGGTATCACTTTGAAACAATTGATACGGTCAAACACGTGTTGAGCCAGTGGTTTGAAAAGATTAGAGGAAGAGAGATAGCTAATTTTAAGGCGGCACAGGAGTTATTGGATGATTTGAATGAAACACCAGCAGCACGAGCAACAATGGTTATGGCAATGTATCAAATGTTTCATCAATTACCGACATTTGATATTCCGATGACTTTGACAATTAATGGTGATATGGAACATCGATTGATGCGCTTAGATCGAGCAGGGCGTATTAAAATTAAATGGAATGCCAACATCGTTGAACAAGTTAAGATGTTAACTACAATGTATCCTCATATCCCGATATCTACTGATGCAAATCAAACACTGAGTACGAAAGATAAAGGCTTACTTGAGGCACTGAAACACTATAATTTGGCATATATCGAAGAACCATTCGAGAGTCTTGATCAGTATGAATATTCGGAAAAGATGCCGTCTATTGCAATCGATGAGCACGCAACAGATCAGCAGACGATTTTAGAGGCTTTAAGCCGGTATGATATTCGTGTTGTTATTGTCAAACCGTTTCGTTTAGGTGGGATTGATCGTGCTTTAGAGTTGATAGATCTATTACGAGCATATGATGTTTCAGTCGTTATTGGTGGGATGTATGAATGTGGTTTGAGTCGGTATTTTACAGCATTATTGAGTCAAAAAGGTGATTATGCTGGAGATATCACACCAACAGGTTATTACTTTATAGAGGATATTGTAGACAATACAGGTTGGCTAGAGGGGGATAAGTTATATTTTGAACCCCCTATTGTCAATACGGAACGACTCAATTAATGACGAGGGGGTTTGTTGTGTTTTAATGGAACCGGATCAAATCCTCCCTTATGAAAAGGATGACATTTTAAAATACGTTTAAGACTAAGCCAGCTCCCTTTGAATATACCATATATTTGAATTGCCTCAATAGCATAATTCGAACATGTTGGATAAAAGCGACAAGATGGAGGGGTAAGTGGTGAAATAAAGCGCTGGTAAAATCGAATACATTTGATAAATAATGACTTCATATTGCACACTCCTTATTGAGTAAGTAAAGTCATTGTATCATAAAATGAAGGGAGAAGATGTTGTGGAGTATTTAGATACTGCCAATCAAAAAGTGAGCCTCACCTTTCGTGCAGAACAGGATATACGAAACGGGCAGCACGTATTAGCATTGCCAATATATCAAAATCAGCTCGTACTAACACAGCACTGCGAGCGTGGCATAGAGTTTCCCGGGGGGAAGTGTGAAGCTGGAGAAACGAGTGAAGTTGCACTGCGTAGAGAATTATTCGAAGAAACGGGCGCACAAATAGAGATGGCTTACTTTATTGCTCAATATACAGTTGATGCGAAACCTGTACCATTTACGAAGGATGTATATGTAGTCATTGTAGATCATATTGAAGTTAAATCAGACTACTTGGAAACAAAAGGTCCAGTATTCGTTCGTAATATAGAAGATATTCCTGTGGATCAACGTAGTGTGTTATTAGATGATCCAGCAGTATTGCAATGTGTGGAAAGGATGACTGAGCTTGGTTTTTATTAATACAAAGCGTATGCCAGCGGATTTACGGACACATTATGTTGAAGAGGTACAATATAATGTGAATGAACTTATTGTACGTGGATTGATGGTTACACCTTTTCAATCTGTTCAGCGTATTGTAGTTTATTTACGTGGAGGTAAAGGACAAGTAGGACGTGTGCGTTTGGGACGTTTATTGCAATTTGTCCATGATAGGACACTAGTGTTTGCTCCTTATTACAGAGGAAACAACGGAAGTGAAGGACATGATGAGTTTGCAGGTGCAGATTTGTTAGATGTGATTCGTGCTGTGAAAATATTAAAAAATATGTATCCTGAGGCATCTGTACATTTGATTGGTTTTTCTCGTGGTGGAATTCAGGGGTTACTAACATTTCAAAAAGTGCAAGCAGATAGCTATATTATTTGGGGTGGTGTAACAGATATTCGGTTGATGTATGAGGAACGTAGTGATCTGAGAGGAATGTTAAGGCGAATGATCGGTCACCCTAAGAAACATCCGATAGCGTATGAACAGAGGGAAGCATTGCGCTATATTCATGCACAATCACCGCCTATATTAATTATACATGGAGGGCGAGATAAACAAGTAAATATACATCAAGCGTATCATTTAGAGGAATATTTAAAAACGGTACATGCATACTATGATACATATTATCAAATGTTAGAAGGTCACGTACCAAGACCATATGCAATGGATGATGTTTTGCAATATATTAATCAATGGATGGATAGTGTTGAAAATGATAAAAAAAGAGATGCGATGCAAATTTAATTGCATACATCTCTTTTTTATTAGCTAGCCTTTAAAGCCACCTGTTTGTTGTAATTGTTGTGTAGCTTCACCAAACTTTTTGAAGTTATCACGGAAGCGATCAATTAAATCCTTTGCTTGTTGATCGTAAGCAGCTTTATTGCTCCATGCATTTTTAGGTTGCAAGATTGTTGTAGGAACGCCTTCAATTTCTGTTGGAATACTTAAACCAAAAATGTCATCTTCTTCAAATGTTGCATTTTTTAATGCACCGCTAATGGCACTATTTACCATTTTACGTGTATATTTTAATTCGATACGATTGCCCGTACCATATACACCACCAGTCCAGCCAGTATTAACGAGATAAACATCTACTTCATGCTTATCGATTAATTCACCAAGTAAGTCTGCGTAGACTTTAGCATTTAATGGTAGGAATGGTGCACCGAAACATGTAGAAAATGAAGGTTGTGGCTCGGTGATACCACGTTCAGTACCAGCAAGTTTAGATGTAAAACCACTCAAGAAGTGATACATCGCTTGATCTTTACTTAATTTAGAGATAGGTGGCAACACACCGAATGCATCTGCTGTTAAGAAAATGATTGTATTTGGATGTGATGCTTTTGAAGGTACAACAATATTATCAATATGATCAATTGGGTAAGCAGCACGTGTGTTCTCAGTATATTTATTGTCATCAAAGTCAATGTAGCCATGTTCATCAACAGCTAAGTTTTCTAATACTGTACCGTAACGAATTGCATCGAAAATTTGAGGCTCTTTTTCTGCTGATAGATTGATTGCTTTTGCATAACAGCCGCCTTCAATATTAAAGACACCATTTTCATTCCAACCGTGTTCGTCGTCACCGATGAGCTTACGGTCAGGGTCAGCTGATAAGGTCGTTTTACCTGTACCAGATAAACCAAAGAATAATGCGACATCCCCTTTACGTCCTACATTAGCGGAACAATGCATACTCATAATATTGCGTTTTGGTAAGAGGTAATTCATCACAGAGAATATGGATTTCTTCATTTCACCTGCGTATTCTGTACCACCGATTAAAACTGTTTTATGTTTGAACGATACAATGATAAAAGTTTCTGAACGTGTACCATCTTTTTCAGGATCAGCCTTAAATGTTGGTGCAGAAATGATTGTAAAGTCGGCTTTGATTTTTGAAGCTTCTTCTTTTGAGCTTGGTCGAATAAACATATTTTGTGCAAATAGATTGTGCCATGCCAACTCATTGACAACTGTTAGTTTAAGTTGAGAGTCTTTATCACTACCTGCATAGCCATTGAATACAAAGACTTCTTCTTTGGCATCTAAATATTCAAGCACTTGATGATATAAGTTTAAAAATTTATCTTCTGAGATGGGTTGATTGACTGAACCCCAATCAATATCATCTTTAACTTGCGGATTATCGACGATAAATTTATCTTTAGGAGAACGCCCCGTATATTCTCCAGTTTTTGCGTTGATTGCTCCAAGCTGTGTAAGTTCTGCTTCATCGCGTTTTAAGATTTTGTTATAAAGTTCAGTTTTAGTAAGTTGAAAGTGTGATGTAGGTTTGTCAATTAATGCATTCAGTGCGCTTGTATCAAATGACATGATGAATCCCTCCAAATTGTTAATTCATTAATTTAATGTAAGCCTTTACAATTAAAAAGTATAACATATTCATGTTAGAATCCCCATAAAAAATCAGAAAAAATATAGGAAAAACCTACTTTTATTACATATTATTATAAGTCATTATATGATGTTAGAATATAAATGATATAAATAGATAGAGAGTCATTTTAAAAGTATTTATAGGGTGTTGTGAGTATATCATTATTAAAAATTTTACCGTATAGCACCTTATCATAAATAAGTCATACTATTTCATTGTTATAAAATATGAAGTGAAAGAGATTATCGTTTGTAAATTGACACAAACATTAAATTTAGGTAATATAGGAACAACGGATTCTCTTATCCTGAGTGGTGGAGGGACATGGACCCAATGAAACCCAGCAACCTCTTTTGACGAAGAAAGGTGCCAAACCGTTTGCAGACGTCTATGTCTGAACGATAAGAGCGAATGGACGTTGAGCCTTCACTCTATGTGTAGTAGTTGTGAAAGGCTCTTTTTATTTGAGCTCAGATAAAGAGAGTGTTCGTAATCTATTTTTAAAGGAGCATATTATGACTTATAACAAAAGGTTATTCACTTCAGAGTCTGTTACTGAGGGTCATCCGGATAAAATTGCAGATCAGATTTCGGATGCTATATTAGATGAAATTTTAAAAGGAGATCAGCATGCTCGTGTTGCTTGTGAGACAACAGTAACCACAGGAATGGCATTGATTGCTGGAGAAATTTCTACTTCTACTTATGTTGATATTCCTAAAGTTGTGCGAGAGACAGTGAAACAAATTGGATATACACGTGCAAAATATGGTTACGATTATAAAACGATGTCTGTACTTACTGCCATTGATGAACAGTCTCCAGATATTGCGCAAGGTGTAGACCGTGCTTTAGAATATCGAGATGCAAATAGTGATGAAGTGTTAAATATTGGAGCAGGAGATCAAGGTTTAATGTTCGGCTATGCAACGAACGAAACAGCGTCCTATATGCCACTTCCTATTGATTTATCACATCAATTATCTAAACGTTTAACAGATGTGCGTAAAGATGGTACTTTAGATTACTTACGTCCCGATGGTAAAGTACAAGTTACTGTGGAATATGATGAACAAGATCATCCTAAGCGTATTGATACTATCGTTATCTCTACACAGCATCATGAAGAAGTCGAACTTGATAAAATTCAACGTGATATTAAAGAGCATGTTATTTATCCAATTGTTGATACGCAATTGCTGGATGACGATACAAAGTTTTTCATTAATCCGACAGGGCGTTTTGTTATTGGTGGACCTCAAGGAGATGCAGGTCTGACAGGACGCAAGATTATTGTAGATACTTATGGAGGCTATGCACGTCATGGTGGTGGTGCATTCTCAGGTAAAGATCCTACAAAAGTAGATCGCTCAGCTGCTTATGCTGCACGTTACGTGGCTAAAAATATTGTTGCAGCAGGTTTTGCAGAAAAATGTGAAGTTCAACTTGCTTATGCGATTGGTGTTGCACAGCCAGTATCCATTGCAATCGATACATTTGGTACAGGTAAAGTATCTGAAGCAATCCTTATTCAAGCAGTGCGTGAACATTTTGATTTACGTCCAGCAGGTATTATTAAGATGTTAGACTTACAACGTCCAATTTATAAGCAGACAGCTGCTTATGGTCATTTTGGACGTACAGATGTTGCATTACCATGGGAAAATACAGATAAAATAGATGTACTAAAGGAAGCTGTTGCAGCACATCAGTCTTAGACTCTCATGATTGGCAAGAGGTTGACAGTAAGAGATAAGGACAAATAGATAGAAGGGCTTGAAGATAGCAAAGTTTTGTCTGTATCTTATCTTTAAATTTGGAATCATCACTTCTTATGTCTTATGATAGTGTTAAGTTTATAAAAGTTTGATAAAGGAAGGTTTTTGTAAAATGACACAGTTTGGTCCAATGGAAATTGGCTTATGCGTTGCGATAGGGGTTGCGCTGCTATGTTTTATATTGTTTTTAGTTGCATTGAAAAGTAAGAAAAAGGCAAAACAAAAATATAAAGAACAATATCAAGCGAAAGAAGAAAAGTTAACACAGTCGCATCAAGAAGCACTTGAAAAAGTACGCATTGAAAAGAAAAAAGTCGAAACAAAGCATAAAGAAGATTACGAAACAATGGTGTCTTCAAAAAATAGAGAAATTGATGCACTTAAAGTATTCTCTAAAAATAGTAGTGAATACGTGACCGATATGAGATTGTTAGGTATTCGTGAACGCTTAGTAAAAGAAAAGCGTATTAGACCTGAAGATATGCACATTATGGCAAACATTTTTATGCCAGTTCATGATTTAGAAGAGGTTACACGTATGAGTCATCTCGTTTTAACACGAACAGGTCTATACATTATTGATTCACAAATGTTAAAAGGTCATGTTTATCAAGGTATAAGCGGCGCATCATTTGATGAGAATCCAATGATGCAAAAAGTATTTAAAACTTTAGATTTAGATGCGAAAAGACCACAAACGCTTGTATTAGATGAAGCGGATAGTGATCAACATAGTCTATCTATCATTGACTATACAGCACATATCGAAAATCTTGAAAAATTAGCGACACAATTGCAGCGTCAGCTTGGTAATAAATATATGCCTACACCAATTTTATATTTCAATCCTAAGCATGATGGTGATATTACAATTTCTAATCACGGACCGCAAAGTACGACAAAAGTACTTGTAGGACCTGAGCAACTTAATGAGTTTTTTAATAAATATGTTTTTCATGGTCGTATTCAATATGATGTTAATGAGTTGCAAGCAATTATGGAAGAAATAGAGTCATTCAATTAAATGAATCCCTTATATGTCCGAGTTTATTCGGCATATAAGGGATTCTTGTCTGTTAGAACAGGGTACCTATATAACAAAAGATAAAGCATAGCACGTATTGTAAGCATGTGTAACTATAAAAAAGAAACCATTGTTTATTTAGAATCATCTGTAATAGCTCAAGTTGTAATGTGGAAAAAGTCGTAAACCCACCTAAAAAGCCGATAATCATAAAGTTATGAAGTGATGAATGAATCATGAATAAGCCACTCAAAAAGCCAATACTTCCACTGCCTAATAGATTTACGATTAAAGTAGCGTATGGAAAGTGAAAAGGTTGTAATACATTTGCAATTACAGCACGTATAACAGCACCTAATCCACCACCAATAGCAATCCATAATAATATCATAGCTTATTGTCCTCCTAAGCGATAACCGATATAACAGAAAGTAAGTCCCCCTAAATAGCTGAATACAGCATAGCATATAAAGGTAAGCCATGAACCAGATGTGAAAAGATAGAGCAACTCATATTGAAATGTAGAAAAGGTTGTAAGGGCACCTAATAGACCCGTAGTGATCGCTTTTTTAAGACAAGGGAGTCGGTCAAATAAGGGGATACGTCGAGCGAAGAGATACCCCATATAATATGCTCCTACAAAGTTTGCAATTAATGTCCCAACAGGTAGCTCATACCAAGTAGGGAGTAATGAAAAAATATAACGCAATATTGCACCTATACTTCCACCGATAAAGATGGTGAAATAGGGCATCGTTTTCCTCCAAATCGAAAGGGATATCATTATAAAATACCAAATGTAAAGAGAGAGGCGATAATATGCAAACTTATTACAATTAATAGAAGTAATGGAAGCAACTTAGCAGCAGGATGAATCCAGCTGTATTTTTCAGGCAAATGTTTAATAGCTTTATCAGCAAATATTGTCGCAATAATTAAAATAACTGCATTGACAACACTACAAAATATAATGATGTTAATAATAGAACCTAATTGATGATTTAGAAATGTATTTTTTGTGTTGAAATAAAAGCTTAAAAGTATGAGGAGTAGAGATAAATAAAAATACTTTTTCGACTTTGACATGATAGAAGCCTCCTTTAATTATCGATAGTAATCATAGCACATTTTTGAGGAGATAAGAAATACTGTACTATGTTTTATATAAACAGCAAGCTTTTAAATAGCCTTTAGTTGACTAAAAATGTTATAACTTTAAATAGAATACATACAACGAGGAGGCTATTGTTATGGCTGGATTACAAGTTAAAGTGTTTGCTGATGGAGCAGACATCGAACAAATGAAAAAAGCATATCAAAATAAAGAAGTGGATGGTTTTACAACAAATCCAAGTTTGATGGCAAAAGCAGGTGTAAAAGATTATAAAGTATTTGCACAAGAGGTTGTTCGAGCGATTCCTGATGCATCGATCTCTTTTGAAGTCTTTGGAGATGATATGGAAACAATGGAAAAAGAGGCACAAATTATTGAACAGTTTGGAGAAAATATTTTCGTGAAAATTCCAATTGTTAATACGAAAGGTGAATCTATGCTACCATTGATTGAAAAGCTATCAGCACAAGGTGTAAAACTCAATGTCACAGCTGTGTATACGATTGAGCAAGTTCAAGCCATTACAAATGCAGTAACTGAAGGTGTTGAGACATATGTTTCAGTATTTGCAGGGCGTATTGCTGATACGGGTGTGGATCCATTACCTTTAATGAAAGAGGCTGTCCAAGTTACACATAGTAAAAAAGGTGTACAATTACTATGGGCAAGCTGCCGTGAATTATTTAATGTTATTCAAGCAGATGAAATTGGAGCAGATATTATTACGTGTCCCGCAGATGTTGTGAAAAAAGTATCAAACATTGGTCGTGATATTAATGCGTTGTCCGTTGATACAGTTAAAGGTTTTGCGAAAGACATTCAATCATCAGGACTAAGTATATTATAATAGATGAATAAAGTATCGTGATTGGTGACAAGGGCTAGAGTGATTTTTTAGCCCTTTTAATATGAAATATAAATAAAGGAGCGCTGTATGGAAAAGAAAGTTTTTAAGTATAAAGTGGAAAAACAGTTATGGTATTTGAATAAACGTGAAAAAATGCATTTACAGTCTATTTTGACGAATGATACTTTTGATGAACTCCAAAAGACATTTAAAACCCCTGGACGTTTTGTAACACATTATTTACAAAATCATGTATTTAAATCTCGCGTCGTCGATACACGGCATTTATTTGTAAGTTTATTTGGTTTATTGATGAGTAACATTATTTTATTAGGATTATTTATTACGGGGATGTTGCTAAGTTTAAGTGCTGTTAATTACTTTTTACAGCCACAAGTGATGTTATCTACTATAGTTGTTATAGCTGCATTACTAGGTGGTATTGTACTTATGTTCTTAGCATTATGGATGATGAAACGCACAAATGCTTATTTTACAAAGCGATTAATTGATTACAAATTGAATAAAGTTCACTAGTTTTCCATTAAATGTATAAGTGTTTGAGCGGATTTCCACTTTTTTACACAAAATAAAAAAGGATAGGGCACAATCAAGCTTTCATTATGTGGGAAAAAGATAATGGTATCTGTATTTTGTGAAGACATACCAACGACTTGGCTCATATTGATGTAATATTGGAGTGATGCACGCCGAGATTGAAGTGGGCAAAGTACAAGTTGAGATGTGACATAAATGGGAACAAGATGATAGGTGTTGAGCAATTCATAAGCGTATTGCTGCTGTGTTTTTAGATGTTTGTGATGTGCATTTAAAATATGTTGTAAAATATCTGATAGGGTCAAATGAATAGAATAATGATGTGTTGTACAATGAATATCAAAACGGTAATTAGGCTTATTAGAACTTTTGATGTACATAAGAGATTCAAAAGCGCCGTGTAAATAGTGTGACATGTGCAGTCCTCCTAATCTTCTGCAAAATGGGATTGATAGAGGGCAGCAAGTGTCTCTTTTTTATATTTTTTAATTGAAGTTGTAGAGCGATTGATCTTTGCTGCTATCTCCTTTTGTGTATAGCCTTGAAGATATAAATCAAACCATTGACGGTGAGTAAACGGTAACAATAAGATCCATTCCTGAATAGACAATAGTAAATCATCATTGTAAATAAACAGGTGTGATGTATCAATAAGATCGATTGTATAATGTTCGGGAAGACAAGTATTCTTGCGTATTAAATCAATCAGATAAAACTTGAGTCGGTATATGAGGAATTGGTGTAAAGGTATTGAATAAGAGGTATCATATTGTTGTGATAATAGCCACATCTTAATAAGCAAAAGCTGAAAATACTCATCATAATTATAACAGATGCGATTACGGTGTAGTAAAAAGTGGATAAGTTTATAATAGTTAGCATACACTTTATTGAAGTCCATAAATATGTGCTCCTTTCAATTATAAGTTGACCGGTCAACTTACTTGTAACATAGTTTGAGGATTGTCGCATCAATAAATGTGTGATATTTTAAGTTTAATTGTCTGTGATATACACGAATGTAAGTTAAAATAAAGATAAAATAATGTCAAAGTGGAATACATTGAACATTTTTTGTGGAAATTTGAGCAGGGGAGATGGAGAAGGTATGGATTATGAACATTTAAATTTAGAACATTTTTTTGCACGTAATCATGACTTGGATAAAATTCGAGGACGTGCACAGTTTATAATGATCAACAATATAGAAAAAGAAATGATGTACCGCGATGGAGAAATGGAAGGTAAGGTCAATTTAACGCCTTATTATTATAAAAATCGTTCACAAGCTGTCAGCTTTATTATGATGGATTATAGACAAGAGTAATGTTACAAACTCTAATAGAAGAATTACCGATTGATTTTAAAGTACTTTGTATGTTTATTTTTTGATGGCTAAAGGTTACACCTATATTACTGTTTATTTATGAATGTGTGACAAGCGTTGAATCGAATTGTACAAAGTGAGAGATGGTGGTAAAATTTGTACTCAAGCGTAGAAAATCAGAAATAATAATATTCTGAAGAGGTGTGTTTATGAAGCAGCACAATAAAAGTTCGATGATTGCCATCGTTGGACTGTTCATTCTAACTGTTTGTGCAGGTGTCATCTTTTTTAATATGATTAAAGATCAGATTTTTTTTGAATCTGTCAATCAAGTAGAATCTGTTGAAAAATTAGATGTAACACTCAATGCAGCAGCAAAAAAGCAAATTGATAATTATACGAGTCAACAAGTTTCTAATAAAGATCATACGAATTGGCGAGATGCATCTGATTCAGAAATTAGAAATGCAATGGATAGCTCTGTATTTATGGATGATAAACGTCAAAAGTATCAGTTTTTAGATTTATCAAAGTATCAAGGTATTGATAAAAACAGAATTAAACGTATGTTGTATGATTATCCAACATTATTGAATCATACAGATGACTTTTTAAAAGCGGCAAAAGAGCAACACGTTAATGAAGTCTATTTAATTTCACATGCGTTATTGGAAACAGGTTCTGTTATGTCAGAATTATCTAATGGTGTTGAAATTGACGGAAAAAAATACTATAACTTTTATGGTGTGGGTGCACTTGATGAGGATCCCATTCAAACAGGTGCAAAATATGCTAAGAAAAAAGGTTGGGACACTCCAGAAAAGGCCATTAATGGTGGTGCAAAGTTTATTCACGATCACTATCTATCTCATCCAGACCAAAATACATTGTATAGTATGCGCTGGAATCCAAAAGATCCGGGTGAACATCAATATGCAACAGACATCAATTGGGCGAAAAGTAATGCGACGATTATCGCAGACTTTTATAGAGATATTAAAACAGAAGGTAAGTATTTTAATTGGTATGTTTACAAAGATGATGAAAAACATAAAGATGGTCATAACTACTAAAATATACCGACCTTATAGAGTATAAAAATAAAGCACAGTAATGCAAAACTTGCATTACTGTGCTTTATTTTTATGACTAAGCGCAAAAAAGAGAATAACAACAGAAATAAGTACTTTAGCGATACGTTTCATGACATCAATCCCCCTTAATATATTCACAGTATAACATGATATGTAGTGATGGATGTCACGAATTTGTTGAAATTAAATGTAATAAATTTAATAGAGATGGGTAAATAAACAACGATATTAATGTAATGAAGGTGATGAAAAGTGAAAGTAGCAATTATCGGTATGGGGACTGCAGGTGTTAGTGTATTAAGACAGTTGGTGAAGCATGAAGCTTTTCAGTCGTTAACTGTCGATATTTATGATAATCAAGAAAACATGGGGCAAGGTAAGCCGTTTCAAGATGATAGCGATGACTTATTACTCAACGTGCCAACGGATATGTTATCACTCAATATTGATCATACATTAGAATTTCGAGAGTGGTATGAAGCACAAAACGAATTTGATTATGGCAACACAAAATACTTACCTCGTTTCGTATTTGGACGCTATATGAAAAGTTACTTAGCGTATTTTATTGAACAATATGACAACATCCATGTTATCCCTAAAGAGGTCAAACATTTAACGATAGAAGAGGAAGAAGATGTACTTATTCCTAAAAAAATGATTGTATGCACAGAAGAAGATATTACAAAGTGTGACAAGTATGATTATGTCTTTTTGACTATCGGTACAATGTCCTATAATGACCCCTATCGTTTAAAAGGTAAACCTAACTACATTCAGTCACCTTATCCAGCTTGTCAAACATTAGATCATGTTTCGGAAAATGCATCAATTGCAGTGATTGGGACAGGACTTGCAAGTTTAGACGTGATACGTTTTGTACTCAATCACCATGAGCAACCACTTACAATAGCAAGTCGTAGTGGCAAGATGCCAAGTGTCCGAGGGGATATGATTGATGTGAAGCTCAAACATATTACGATGGAAAACTTTGATTATATGAAACGCATGTATATGGGTGTTGTTCCACTTGAAAAAGTCATCGAACTTTTTCGTTTAGAATGTCGAGAATTACACATTCCATTAGAAACTTTGCTTGCTCGTCGTACTGGAGACATTGTGACAGATTTAAATTATGACTTAGTTCATGCGCAATCAGTAGGTGCATTGCAAAGTGTGTTGATGGCAATTAAAGATAATATGGATTGGATTTGGAATAGTTTGAGTCGTGAAGATCAGAAAACATACCTGACAACCTATCATGTTTATATGAAAGAAAATACAAACCCTATGCCACAAGATACAGCTCAACTGATTCTCGATGCATTAAGTACCGGTCGTTTAACAATTAATAGTCATTTGAATAATGTGTATCATAAAGAGGGGCGTTATCATTTAGAGTTTGATGACACAACACCACAACGAGATGTTGATGTCGTTATCAATGCAACGGGACCCAAAAAAAGATTAGAAGAGCTTGATAGTGATGATTCTTTATTGTTAGATCTTGCGGATAGACAAATTATTCAAGCCCATCCTATTGGTGGTATTCAGATTGTACCTGCTACGAATGAAGTAATCAGTCCGCTCTATGGTACGGTACCGAATATGCGTGCAATGGGTCAGATAACTAATGGTGTGAATTTTGAGCGCAACGGTGTCACGATGATTGTTCAACAAGCAGTCAAATCTGTTAAACATTTGTATGAAGTTTATGAAGAACAACAGATTTTAGAGCAACAATGATGGGACCTTTTGAGCCCATATATTATAAATAATATAAGTGATTGATAGGGCTATATTGCAAATGCATTGTTTTTACAGTATAAATGCGTTATTCTTAATGAGAAAAGTATCGTATATTATTGAATGACGCATACTTTTTCTTGTATCTTGAATCTCAAACAATTTCATAGTGATATTCTTTCGGGGCAGGGTGAAAATCCCAACCGGCAGTAAGTAAAGCCTGCGACCCGTAGTGGACAGTAATGTTGACTACGGCTGATCCAGTGAGAATCTGGAGCCGACAGTTAAAGTCTGGATGGGAGGAAGAATCATCAATCAACCATTGCAATACAGTACATCATAAAAAGGATATGTATGGCTTATTTGTTGATGGGAAAATTGCTGAAAAGCGTCTATTTAGAATAATAGATGATATGAATACATCCGACCACTCGAACTTTATAAAGCGAGTGGTTTTTTGTTGATAGATTTGAGGTGATGATATGAATAACTATATAGATTATGCTGTGCAACTCGCAGAAATGGTAGAAGGTCAAACAGGTGTTAATCCGCCTGTTGGTGCTGTTATTGTAAAAGAAGGTCATATTATTGGTATAGGTGCACACTTAAAAAAAGGTGATAAACATGCCGAGATACAAGCTATTGATATGGCTGGAGCAGAACAGGTAAACGGTGCAACGATGTATGTTTCACTTGAACCGTGTTCACATTATGGTGCGACACCGCCTTGTGCACAACGTATTATTGATACCGGAGTGGCTAAGGTCGTCTATGCGGCAAAAGATATTACATTACATTCAACGGGTCATGAGATGATGACACGTGCAGGCATAGATGTAGCGTATGTACCTCACTCACGTGCATTACGGTTATATGAGCCTTTCTTTGAGAGTAAAACAGAAGCAGTCCCTATTGTAACCGTAAAAGTCAGTGCAAGTATCGATGGTAAACAAGCAACAGATGATCGAGAAAGCCAGTGGATTACGTCTAAAGCAGTCAAATCAGATGTTTTCCGTTTGCGTCATATGCATGATGTTATTTTGACTGGAAATGGTACGTTGTCAACAGATAATCCGAGTTTGACAGTACGTTCATTTGATGGGCGTCAACCTGCACGTGCTATTTTAACGGATTCGGGTCAAGTGAATTGGGAGGCTACACTATTTCATGATCATCTTGCACCAGTATATATTTACACATCTAATCCAAATTTAGTAGCACCATATGCGCACGTTCACGTGGTACATATGCCTGATACTGAAGTAGGTACAGTATTACAAGATTTATACAAAAAAGGCTTTGGTCGCGTACTTGTTGAGGCAGGTCCACGGCTAACTTCACAATTTTTAGCTTCACATTATACTACAAACTTCATCCTATATTTAGCCCCGAAAATCATAGGTGGTCAAGGAAAATATCAATATTATCAAACAGATTGGACGACACCCCTTGATCAATTGATGAACTTTGAAATTGTACATTCAGAAAGGATAGATACTGACATGAAATTACTGATGAAGAGGAAGTGACATCATGTTTACAGGTATCGTTGAAGAAATAGGTACAATTCAAACGATAAAGAAACGCAATCCCACTACTGAATTAACCATCCAATGTAAAAAAATATTGAGTGATATGCATATTGGTGACTCTATTAGTGTGAATGGAACATGTTTAACAGTTGTAAGTTTTGATGATCATTCATTTACTGTACAAGTCATATTAGGTACTGAAAATAAGACGTATTTAGGACAACTTAAAACAGGTACTCATGTGAATTTAGAGCGTGCGCTTTTAGCAACGGGTCGTCTGGGAGGACACTTTGTTCAAGGCCATGTGGATGATAAAGGAACAATATTAAACATTAAAACTTCGCAAAATGAATGGGTTTATACGATTAAAGCCCCTCCTAAAATCATGTCACAGTTGATTCCTCAAGGTGCTATTGCAGTTGATGGTGTGAGTTTGACTGTTTTTCATAAAGGGATAACCACCTTTGATATTCATTTAATCCCTGAAACACGTAAAGCCACAATATTAGCACACAAGCAACAAGGAGATCCAGTGCATTTAGAAACAGACATGTTATTCAAGTATGTTGAAAATATTGTCACACAGCAAGAGGGGATAACAGTAGAGGACTTGTTACGTGCAGGATTTTAACTTTTCAAGGAGGCGTTTCAACGATGTTTGATTCGATAGAACGAGCATTACAAGCATTAAAAAATGGTGAGATGATTATCGTTTGTGATGATGAAGATAGAGAAAATGAAGGAGACTTACTTGCGATAACCGAATGGATGAATGATGATACGATTAACTTTATGGCGAAATACGGAAGAGGCTTGATTTGTTGCCCAATTGATCACAGCATTGCACAGCAAGCAGGTATTGACGCAATGGTACACCATAATACAGATCCACATGCCACAGCTTTTACAGTGAGCATTGATCATGTGACATCAACAACAGGTATTAGTGCAATTGAACGTACCAAAACAGCACGTGCTTTGATCGATCCTAATATGTCATCGCACACATTTAACCAGCCGGGTCATATGTTCCCGTTGATCGCAAATCCACATGGTGTGCTGGGACGTCGTGGTCATACAGAAGCTGCAGTAGATTTGGCGAAATTGACAAATGCTCGACCAGCAGGAGTCATTTGTGAAATTATGAATGAAGACGGCACAATGGCAAAAGGTGAAAAATTACAATTATTTAAAGAGAAGCATAATCTATGCATGATTACCATTGAAGCATTGGTTGCATATATTAAAACGAATGAAACATTAATTACCGAAGAAGCTAAGGTGAAATTACCGACACGTTACGGTGATTTTGATATGTATGGTTTTACTTCGGATATTGATAGATCAGAATTATTAGCAATTGTAAAAGGCGATATTCACGAGCAAATGAATGTACGCATCCATTCTGCTTGTGCAACAGGAGATATTTTCCATAGTGCGCGTTGTGATTGTGGAGAACAATTAGAAGCTGCTATGTCATATATTCAAGATAATGGTGGAATGATTATTTATTTACCACAAGAAGGTCGTGGTATTGGCCTGATGAATAAATTAAAAGCATATGAATTGATAGAGCGAGGTTATAATACTGTTTCAGCGAATGAAGCATTAGGTTTTAAGCCGGATATGCGTGATTATGACAATGCCGCACAAATTTTAAAGTATTTTGGTATTCAAACTGTAAATTTACTAACAAATAATCCGGAAAAATTTGAAGGATTAGCGCATTATGGTATTACGATGACCACACGTATTCCATTAGTGACTGAATTGAACCCACATAATTATGAGTATATGCAAGTGAAAAAGAATAAAATGAGACATCTTATTTAATGGGAGGAAATGAATATGAAATTTGAAGGACAACTCGTAGGACAAGGACTAAAAATCGGAATTGTAGTAAGCCGTTTTAATGATTTTATTACAGGTCGTTTAGTAGATGGTGCTATGGACGCATTGCAACGTCATCAAGTAGCTGAGACAGATATTGATATTGCGTATGTACCTGGTGCATTTGAATTACCTATTGTTGCGAAAAAAATGGCACAGTCAGATAACTATGATGCGATTATTACATTAGGATGTGTCATTCGCGGCGCAACATCGCATTATGACTATGTATGTAACGAAGCTGCTAAGGGAATTGCTAAAGTAAGTGATGATACAGGCGTACCTGTTATATTTGGTGTGCTGACAACTGAAAATATTGAACAAGCAATTGAAAGAGCTGGTACAAAAGCTGGAAATAAAGGCGCTGAAGTTGCAGTAGGTGCAATTGAAATGGCAAATTTAATGAAAGCGCTCGGTTAACAGAAAAGAGATACAAAAATTTCTAGTATGCGAAAAAAAGGTGTCCTCTTTATCATTTAAGAAGAGGGTTCCATCTTCTATATATAGTGATATTCAAAAACAAGTAGCCCTCATTCGAATAGAGTGAGGGCTACTTGTTTTTGATGTCATATAAATATATAGCTACAAAAAAGTATGTAGTTGTATTGCAATTATTTATGCTTCGTACAAATTTTACTTAGAAGAGCGATGATGACACCGGCAGCACCTATCACTGCTAATGATTTTGGTTTAACAAACTCCTTAACAGCAAGAATTAAGTTTTGCGGACGTTCAGCAAGACGTCTCATAAAGTAACCGAACCAATCATCACCGTATGGAACATAGATTGTAAAGTGATAACCTTCTTTAGCAATAGATTCCGCTAATTCTGAACGAAAACCATATAACATTTGGAACTCGAATTGAGATTTATCAATATGATGTGTTTTAGCAAATGCTTTAACATGGTTAATAATATTGTGATCATGTGTTGCAATAGATGTAAAGTTTTTAGCATTTAATAAACGCTTTTCGATTAAACGGATGTAATTTGTATCGATTTCTTCTTTGGATTGATAAGCGATATAAGGTGATTCTTTATAAGCCCCTTTTACCAAACGAAGACGTAAATCAGGATATTTATCAATCAATTCGTCAGCTTTAAACAAGTAAGCTTGAATAACTGTTCCAACATTTGAAAATTCAGACTTCAATTGATCTAGTGTATGTGTAATATCTGACAGACTATCATATTTTTCGGTATCAAAATTGATGTGCATTTGATTATATTCTGCTGCCTTTTGTACGATTTCATGAACATTGTCATAAGCAAGTTGTTGGTCAAATTCTGCACCGAGCTGGCTGAGTTTAATAGAAACATGCGCATCTAAATGATGTTCATGAATCGCAGACATAATTTTTAAGATATCATTTTTAGCTGCAATCGCTTCTTGTTTTGTATTGACAAATTCCCCTAAATTATCAACAGTTGCAGCAATGTTTTTTTTATTTAGACGTTGAATAGTTTTAACAACATCCTCGATTGAGTTACCTGCGACCACTTTGTTTGCCCCTAAAGAAGGCCCTAACTTTTTAGCTGATGAATTTAAAAACGCATTATTCGATAAAGCAATAAAAAAGTTTTTAACTAAGCCCATTTCTATTCCTCCCATTTACATTGTTTACTGATTATTTACAGTGTATCACGAACATTAAGGGGAGGAAAACGTTTTTAATATAAATATTTACAAAAAATAAGATTAAATACTTCATTCGGGTTGAAAAACAGAAAAGAAACAAAATGTATTTTTATGCGTATGGTATATTTTGTGAAAAGATGAATGATGAAGAAACGTTTACTAAGTACATTAATAATAATTTTTCGTGTAATGTTCATTTTGAGCTATACAATCAATATTCAAAGAACTTTTTATTTTATTAGCAATTGTAGAAGGGGTCACGATATAATAAGGATAAACAGTGTTAAATAAGAAAGGTAAGGTATTATGTGGAAATGGGAAACAGTAAATGAAGCAAAAGGTATCGTTGTGATTGTTCACAATATGCTTGAACATACAGGGCGTTATGCCTATGTTATTACACATCTCAGACGTAATGGTTATCATGTCATCATGGGAGATTTACCCGGACAAGGTCAAACTTCACGTATGAACAAAGGACAAATTGAATATTTTGAGGAATATCATGAATCAGTGTTAGAATGGCTGAAAATTGCTGAAGAGTACCATCTTCCCATTTTCGTTATAGGAGTTGGACTAGGCGGTTTAATTGCAACCCATTTACTTGAAAAAGTAGACTTGGCAATCGAAGGACTTGTATTAATTTCTCCACTTTTAGCATTTAAAAATAATATGCAAACGCGTAAGAATATATTGTCATCTAATATTGGAGATATGTCTAAAACAGCTAAGTTTGACCTAGGCTTTGAGGTTGAAGATTTAACAACAAATGAAGAAGTTCAGGAAGAAACACGCAATGATGCATTGATGATTAAAAAAGTAAGTTATCATTGGTATCAAACGATTATTCGCAAAATGAAAGAAACAACGCAAAATATTGAAAATATGAAAGAAGTGCCACTCTGTTTGATGTATGGAACAGAAGATAAAATTACAGATATTCATGTAACACGTCAACTGACAACAGTTCGCAATTATGATGAGCTCTATGTCAAAGCGTGGCAAGGTTTAGCACATGAAATTCATAATGAAGTGGAAAGAGAAGCGGTGATGCGTTATATTTTGAGCTTTTTAAATAATCGTGTGCATTCTATTGGTTTTGTAGTAGAAGATGAAAATACGCCACAATAAAATATCGAGAGCAAAACTACCATATATTTTTAAAAATATTATTAAAGTGATGTTATATATAAATAAAATATCTTAATCTCTACAATTATGCTTGAACTTATAATAAAAGCATGTTAAATTATAAATGTGAAATACTTCACAATGAAGATGTATAATATTGAAGTAGATAGATTGGAGAGAATCTTTATGTCGAACAAAGGTAATAAAGTTGTATTAGTAGGTAATGGAGCAGTTGGTGCAAGTTATGCGTTTACAATGGTAAGTCAAGGCATTGCAGATGAACTTGTTATTATCGATATTAATGAAGACAAAGTACTTGGAGATGTACTTGATTTAAATCATGGTGCGCCTTATGCAATGTCTCCTGTTAAAGTAAAAGCTGGAAAATATGAAGACTGTGGAGATGCTGACTTAGTTGTAATTTGTGCAGGTGCACCTCAAAAAGTCGGAGAGACACGTTTAGACCTTGTCGAGAAAAATGCTAAAATTTATAAAGGCATCGTAACATCGATTATGGATAGTGGCTTTGATGGCATTTTCTTAATTGCCGCAAATCCTGTTGATATTTTGACATATGTTACATTAAAATACTCAGGTTTACCAAAACATAAAGTTATCGGTTCAGGTACGATTTTAGATACAGCACGTTTTAAACACTTATTAAGTGAAGAATTTGATGTAGCACCATCAAGTGTACATGCAAATATTATTGGTGAGCATGGCGATTCTGAAGTACCTGTATGGTCAAGTGCAACAATTGCTGGAAGACCGTTATATGATATTTTAAAAGAAAATCCAGAAAAAGAACATCTCATTGAAGATATTTATGTTAATACACGTGATGCAGCGTATGATATTATCAAAGCTAAAGGTGCAACATACTATGGTGTAGCTATGGGATTGATGCATATTTCAAAAGCAATATTACGCAATCAAAACGTGGTATTAACAGTATCTAGCTATTTAGAAGGTGAATATGGTTTTGACGGTGTATACACAGGTGTTCCAACTGTTATTAATGCAGAAGGTGCTGTACGAATTATTGAAACACCATTAAACGAAGAAGAAACTGCTAAATTTGAAAACTCTGTTAATGTTCTTAAAAATATGCAAGATTCAATTAGTCACTTATTCGAATAATATATTGCCAAATGCTTATATCAATACACATAAATAGAGTGAGACGAGAATCTGATGATTCTTGTCTCACTTTTTTATTATCGTTAATTAAATAGAGGTGCTTATAATCTAAAAAATGCGATTCTATTACAAGTATCTCATAGATTTGATGGCAGATCATTTTATAGACTATTACGATTTTAGTATATATATAAAGAAATCGGATATAATTTGTACGATTTATGATTAAAATATCTTTGAGTGGGTATGGTATCAAGTGATGATCAGTTTAACAGATGGGGGATCTTAAATGACAGATAGCACAGCAGATCAATTAAATGATATTAAGGGATTGTATGCTTTACAAGAAGATATAGAGTATATCTTTGATGCAGTCTCCAAGAAATTTGAATTAAGTAAAGAGGAACTTTTGATTTTATTAACTTTATGGGAAAAAGGGGCAATGACACTTAAAAAAATGGATGAATATGTCAAGATTAAGTCTTATAAGCGCTCGAGGACATATAATCATCTAGTGAATAAGCAGTGGATATATAAGGAACGCCCAGTTGATGATGAACGTACAGTAATGATTTCTTACAATCAAAATATGACAGAAGTACAACGTGAACTTGTTGCAATGATTGCATCTGAAATTAAAGTGCAACAAGCCAAACTCAATCAACGTTTTGCACAAATTATGAACTTGTGCAAATAAAATAGCGTCATGGATGTAGGGTTTGAATAGTTAAAAGCGAATAAAATGGGTTATGGTGGGATGGTGTTGACCGTCCCATTTTTTAGTACACAAAAGCACTGATATCTTTATTATTTAAAATACCGTCAAATATAAGGATATCAAGTGCTTTTATGTCATGATATATGAATTTTGTTATTTTAGCCTCTTTTTTCTATCGCAATAATATATGGTGGGTGATTTTGTTGATTAATAAATGAGTATTGAAGAACATGTGCCTGCTGCTGATCGATTTGTTGTACATACTGTTTAACATGTTCACTTTCAATTCTGCCTTCTTCATGACCTGGATATACAGCTAATACAATAATGCCTTTAGGACGGAGATGTTTTAAAATCTGTTCTATCGCTACAATAGTTGTTTCTGGACGTGTCACAATAGATTTATCACCTTTTGGCAAATAACCTAAGTTAAACATGGCACCATCTAAAGACTGTAAATGTGTAGGTTGAATATAATCTATAATTTTTTCATGACCTGTTTGAATGATTGAAACATTACTGTATTGTGCTGTGCGTTGACGCGTTGTTACTATGGCTTGACTTTGAATATCACAAGCATAAACGTGCCCGTTAGGAACGAGTTGTGCTAAAAAAGTAGTATCTAATCCATTGCCGCAAGTCGCGTCAATGACTGTACTATTTGTGTGAACATGTGTAGTCATCATCGTCTTAGCAAAGGGTAAAATCCGCTCGATAATCATAATTGCACCTCGGAACAATAACGACTGCCTTGAACTGTGTTGCGACGTTCGAGTTCAGCATCAATATCATTTAACACTTCCCATTTATTGACACTCCACATTGGACCGACCATTAAATCGATTGGACCATCTCCTGTAATGCGGTGAACAATCATTTCAGGTGGCAAGACTTCAAGCTGATCACACACTAATTGAATATAATCCTCTTTTGACATAAATTGTAATAGTCCTTTTTCATATTGTTTAACCATGGGTGTTCCTTTAAGTAAATGTAGGAGATGGATTTTAATACCTTGTACGTCCATTGCTGCGACAGCTTTGGCAGTTTCCATCATCATCTCATAGTTTTCACCGGGTAAACCATTAATAATATGACTACATACGTTAATATTATGTCGACGTAATTTAGCAATACCCTCATAGTAGACAGACATATCGTGTGCACGATTGATTAAATCCGATGTAGACTGATGAATCGTTTGTAAGCCTAATTCGACCCATAAATATGTACGTTCATTCAATTCGGCAAGGTATTGGACAACATCATCGGGTAAACAGTCTGGACGCGTACCAATAGACAACCCTACAACGCCTTCTTCTTGTAATGCCGCTTCAAATTTTTCACGCAATACTTCAACAGGTGCGTGTGTATTAGTAAATGCTTGAAAGTACGCGATATATTGGCCTTCATGCCATTTTTCATGCATACGTGATTTGATGTCTTGAAACTGCTTGGGAATCGAGTCAGCACGATTTCCAGCAAAGTCTCCACTGCCTGCTGCTGAACAAAACGTACATCCTCCATGTGCTACAGTACCATCTCTATTAGGACAATCAAATCCTCCATCCAAAGCAACTTTGAATATTTTCTGGCCAAATTTATTTTTTAAATGATAATTAAGCGTGTGATAACGCTTATTTTCAAAAGCAAATGGAAAAACTAAGCCCATTTTATAATCGTCCTTTCTTAACACAATGTATTTCAAAATTTTATCATATTTTTAGAACGACGTGTTATATTAGATAGTGAACATCGAAAGATAAAGAGAGAAGGGATAATAATGCGAATGCCTGTGACAATATGGTGGCTTGTTATTGGAATGGCTATTAATATTACAGGAGCAAGTTTTTTATGGCCACTCAATACAATTTATATGAATGATGTATTAGGCAAATCATTAAGTACAGCTGGGGTTGTGCTTATGATTAATTCATTTGGTATGATTGCTGGCAATTTATTGGGTGGGACATTATTTGATAGACTTGGTGGTTATCGCACAATTATGCTTGGTACAATATGCAGCTTAATTGCAACAGGACTTTTGAACTTCTTTCATGGTTGGCCTTGGTATGCGATATGGTTAGTCATGCTTGGCTTTGGTGGGGGTATGATTATCCCTGCAATTTATGCAATGGCTGGTGCAATATGGCCACAAGGTGGGAGGCAGACATTCAATGCCATTTATTTAGCACAAAATATTGGTGTTGCAGTTGGCGCAGCATTAGGTGGTGTTGTTGCTGAATTGAGCTTTAACTATATCTTTATTGCAAATTTGTTCATGTATGTTTTCTTTTTCTTTATAGCCCTTTTTCGCTTTAAGGTGGATTATCGTGCGACGGTGAAACACCAAGAAACGCTTGAAGGGATGGCACACATTCAAAATAAAAAGCATTTTACTGCACTCATTTTACTTTGTGTGATGTTTGCACTTTGCTGGATTGCTTATGTACAGTGGCAAACGACAATTGCTTCCTTTACACAGGATATCGGTATTTCGATGACACAGTATAGCTTATTATGGACATTAAATGGTGTCCTTATTTTAGTAGGTCAACCGCTCATCATACCTATTGTTCACCTTTTAAAAGGGCAGTTAAAAAAGCAACTTTATTTTGGTATAGCCGTTTTTATTATTTCGTTTTATGTGACAAGCTTTGCAACATCTTTCTCTATCTTTGTTGTTGGCATGGTTATTATGACTTTTGCAGAAATGTTTGTATGGCCAGCAGTACCGACTATTGCGAATAACCTTGCACCTAAGGGACGTGATGGTGTGTATCAAGGTATTGTTAACGCGGCTTCAACAGTAGGCAAAGCATTTGGACCATTGATTGGTGGCGTTCTTGTAGATTATTTTAATATGCAAGTCATGTTTTTATCAATGATTGGCTTGCTCATATTGGCAGCAGTGTTTTTGACAGTATTCGATAGAGGAATGGACATACAACGTTTTAACGCCTAAGGGTACAAAGATAATACTTGCAACTGAGCGTTAAATTGAATAAGATAGATTATGATGAAATAACTGATAGAGACAATAGTGGTTCTCTTGATATGGAGTAGTAACTTAATCAGCGTCTAAAGAGAGTTAGTGGTGGTGTAAACTAACGTCAGCAATTAGGTGAACTTGCCGATAATGACAAATAATAATACAGAACATCTCAACTATTACAATGAAGTGCACATATGTGAACAAGGGTGGTACCGCGGCAATGACTTGTCGTCCCTTATGATAGCGCAGTAGTTTGAGGTGTTTTTCTATTTTTAGGAGGTAGTATACAGTGAACTATAATCATCAACAAATTGAGAAGAAGTGGCAAAAATATTGGTTAAACAATAAAACATTTAAAGCTGAGGATCATTTAGGACAAAAGAAATTTTATGCATTAGATATGTTCCCATATCCATCAGGTGCTGGCTTACACGTTGGTCATCCTGAAGGTTATACAGCGACAGATATTATTTCAAGATATAAGCGTATGCAAGGTTATAACGTGTTACATCCAATGGGGTGGGATGCTTTTGGGTTACCGGCAGAGCAATATGCGTTGGATACAGGCAATGATCCTGCAGAATTTACGAAAAAAAATATTCAAACATTTAAACGTCAAATTCAAGAGCTTGGTTTTAGTTATGATTGGGATAGAGAAATAAGTACAACTGACCCAGAATACTATAAGTGGACACAGTGGATTTTTATTCAGCTTTATAAAAAAGGATTAGCATACATTGATGAAATTCCCGTTAACTGGTGTGAGGCACTAGGTACGGTACTGTCAAACGAAGAAGTTGTAGATGGTGTTTCTGAACGTGGGGGTCATCCAGTTGTACGACGACCAATGAAACAATGGGTACTTAAAATTACAGAATATGCGGATCGTTTATTAGAAGATTTAGAAGACTTAGATTGGCCAGAGTCTATTAAGGATATGCAACGTAACTGGATTGGTCGTTCAGAGGGAGCCAAAGTAGTATTTAACTTAGAAACATCAAAAGAGACGATTGAAGTATTTACGACACGTCCAGATACGATTTATGGTGCAACGTTTTTAGTTTTAAGTCCTGAGCATCCGTTAGTTGATGAGATTACAACGGCTGAACAAGTAGAAAAAATTAGAGTATATCAACAAGAAGCAGCTAAAAAGTCAGATTTAGAACGTACGGATCTTGCAAAAGAAAAAACGGGTGTCTTTACAGGTGCTTATGCAATCCATCCATTATCTGGTAAGCAAGTACCTATTTGGATTGCAGACTATGTTCTTGCCTCATATGGTACAGGTGCTGTGATGGCAGTTCCGGGACATGATGAACGTGACTATGAATTTGCTCAAACATTTGATCTAGATATTGTCACAGTGATTGAGCATAGTGAAGATGTACCATGCTACACAGGTGATGGTTTACATATCAACTCAGGTGAACTGAATGGTTTGAATAATGAAGAAGCAATTGAAAAAGCAATCACACTTTTAGAAGCAAAAGGTGCCGGCGAACGAAAAGTGAATTATAAATTGAGAGACTGGCTCTTTAGTCGTCAACGTTATTGGGGAGAACCTATTCCAATCATACATTGGGAAGATGGTTCGATGACAACTGTACCTGAATCTGAGTTACCATTGTTGCTACCAAAGATGGATCAAATCAAACCCTCTGGTACAGGAGAATCTCCTTTAGCAAACAGTGATGAATTTGTTAACGTAGTTGATCCAGAAACAGGAATGAGAGGGCGTAGAGAAACAAACACAATGCCACAGTGGGCAGGAAGTTGCTGGTACTATCTGCGCTATATTGATCCTAAAAATGATCAAATGTTGGCTGATCCAGAGAAACTTAAGCATTGGCTCCCAGTTGATCTCTATATTGGTGGTGTTGAACATGCCGTACTTCATTTATTATACGCACGTTTCTGGCACAAAGTATTGTATGACTTAGGTGTGGTTCCAACAAAAGAACCATTCCAAAAACTGTTTAATCAAGGTATGATTCTTGGTGAAGGTAATGAAAAAATGAGTAAATCAAAAGGAAATGTAGTTAATCCTGATGAAATTGTTGCATCACATGGTGCGGATACATTACGCCTATATGAAATGTTTATGGGACCATTGGATGCTTCTATTGCTTGGAGTGAAACGGGGTTAGATGGTGCTCGCCGTTTCTTAGATCGTATCTGGCGCTTATTTGTAACTGAAGAAGGTACATTGTCTAACAAGGTAGTAGATGAGGAGACAACATCATTAGTACAAGTGTATCATCAAACAGTGAAAAAGGTGACGCATGATTATGAGTCATTAAACTTTAACACAGCTATTAGTCAGTTGATGGTCTTCATTAATGATTGCTATAAAGCAGATACAATTAATCGCGCTTATGTAGAAGGTTTTGTGAAGATGATTGCACCAATCGCACCACATATTGGTGAAGAGCTCTGGTCAATATTAGGTTATGAAGAAACGATAACGTATCAACCATGGCCAACGTATGATGAAGCGATGCTACAAGCAGATACAGTTGAGATTGTCGTGCAAGTTAATGGTAAAGTTCGTGCCAAAATTGAAATGCCTAAAGATACATCCAAAGAAGAAATGGAAACTCTTGCACTCGCAGAAGAAACAATCAAGGCTAATATTGAAGGTAAAGAGATTAAGAAAGTCATTGCAGTACCACAAAAACTTGTTAATATTGTTGCAAAATAAAAGGAGAGAGATGATGAAAGAGATTACAGTGGATGAACTCAAAACTAAATTATTAAGTAACGAGCCTATACACATTATTGATGTTAGAGAAGATCATGAAGTTGCAATGGGCATGATTCCAAATACGAAACATATTCCGATGCAAGAAATTACGCAACATCTGAAATCATTTGATGCAGACAAAACATATTATATTGTTTGTGCAGGTGGCGTACGTAGTGCTAGAGTGGTTGACTATTTAACAGAAAATGGCATTGATGCAGTCAATGTTGAAGGTGGCATGAATGCATGGGGCGATGGTGGTTTAACACACGATAGTATTTAAATATTCAAGCGATCAACATTCATTATTCGTGAATGTTGATCGCTTTTTAAGTAAAGAGCGTATTTATTTAAATCTTTGTTCGGAAATATAGGTTCCAGCATAATGTCCAGCGACATAACCTGTAACGAAAGCGCTCGTGATGTTATAGCCTCCTGTGTAACCATGAATATCTAGCACTTCACCACATAAGAAAAGACCTTCACTTAACTTTGATTCCATCGTTGTCGGTACGATTTCTTTAATAGATATGCCGCCTCCTGTAACAAATGCTTTATCTAGGGGGAGCGTTCCATTTACTGAAAATGTAAAAGTTTTGAATTGATGAGTGAGATCTATAATTTGTTGCGTACTGATATGATGAAAGGTTGTCTCTGGATCAATATGTGCTTGTTCTAATATGAAGTGTAGGTAACGTGTTTCGATTAAGCCTTTGAGTGCATTTTTAATGATTTTATCAGGTTGTGTTTTTAATAATTGCGTTATTTTTTGTTTGAGCTGTTCTTCATTTATATCAGGAAAAGCATCAAGTTGCATAAAAATATCTTGGCGTTTCTGCTGTTTTTGTTCTTTATAAACAAATTGACTACAACGTAAAGCAGCAGGTCCACTAATACCGAAATGTGTGAAAATCATATCCATTTGATGTGTCACTCTTTTTTTACCATTTTTTTTGAGAACTGACAAAGCGACATTTTTTAAACTTAATCCTTTTAATGTTTGTTCACGGATAAAGGGTGCGTGAGAACGAATTGGAACTTCGGTTGGAAAAAGTTCTGTAATGGTATGCCCCAATGCACGTGCAAAATGATATCCATCACCTGTTGAACCTGTGTGTGGAACACTTGTACCCCCTGTTGCAATAATAACGGTAGCTGCATTAAATACGCGATGATCACTTAGTGTAACTTCATAGAGTTGTTCTTTTTTTGTGATATTTACAACGGGGCTTTCTTCAAGAATTTCAACATGATGTTTATTCATCTCATCAATAAGAACATTTAAGACATCTTGTGATTGATCTGTTATTGGAAACATACGGCCGTGATCTTCCTCTTTAAGCTGAAGACCACGACTTTCAAAGAACTTAATGATTGCTTGGTTATCGAATAATGTAAATGGGCTGTATAAAAACTTCCCGTTGCCTGGGATGTGACGAATTACTTCATCATGGGGGAGGTTATTTGTGACATTACATCGTCCACCTCCAGATATTTTTAGTTTCCGTCCAAGCCCTTTTTTCTTTTCTATGAGTAGTACACGTTGATTGTTTTGACTGGCAGATATAGCAGCCATAATACCACTCGGTCCGCCACCGACGATGATAGTTTGATACATATATGAATTTCTCCTTTAGTTCATAATATATTGATTTTATCATAATTAGTTTATGTGTATAATTATATTGGTATGCTATAATGAGTGTTTCAAAAACTGCAAAAGTAGGTAGATGAATTTATGAGTGAAAATAAGGAATTGGTACGGGGGACGTTTTTATTAACTTTAAGTATCTTAATCACTAAAATTTTAGGGATTTTATACATTATTCCGTTTTATCGCATTATTGGTGGGGCAGACAATCTTGCACCATTCAACTACGCATATGGCCCTTATAATATTGCCATTGCAGTTGCAACGGCAGGGGTCCCATTAGCAGCTTCAAAATATGTTGCAAAGTACAATGCAATGGGAGCATATCGTGTTAGTCAAAAGTTGTATAAATCTAGTTTTATTGTAATGAGTATTACAGGGGTATTAGGTTTCATTGTACTCTATGCACTATCACCAATGATTGCATCGATTACAATAGCCAATAATACAGATCAAAATGCGGGGTGGACGGTAGATCAAATTACTAATATTATCCGTACGATTAGTTTTGTTGTGATCTTTATTCCCGTATTGGCAACATGGCGTGGCGTGTTCCAAGGTTACAAATCGATGGGACCTACAGCTGTGTCAGAAGTAACTGAACAGGTTGCAAGAATTATTTTTATTTTAGTCGGGAGTTATCTCGTTTTAAATGTATTTCATGGTTCTATGCTGCTTGCGAATGGTATTGCAACATTCGGTGCAGCGATTGGAGCAGTGGTAGGTATTTTGACTTTATGGTGGTATTGGATAAAACGTCGTAAAGGTATTCATGCCATGGTAGACTCAGACCATACAGGTATCGATGTGTCGTATACACAAATGTATAAGGAAATTATTTCATATAGTATACCTTTTGTTATTGTCAGTTTAAATTACCCATTATTTATGATTGTTGATCAACTGACACATAATAACGCGCTAGATGTAGCAGGCGTATCACATCATATGCAAGATATGTTTTTTACAATTTTGAACATGACGACGAATAAAATTGTGATGATTCCAACATCACTAGCAGCAGGCTTTGCGATTAGTTTAATTCCGTTCATTACGAAAACCTATGAAGAGGGTAATTATAAAGAGATGCATAAGCAGATTCAAACTGCATTAGGTGTATTAATGTTTATTACAGTTCCAGCAAGTATGGGGATTATGGCACTTGCTGTACCGTTGTACACCGTTTTTTATGAATTTAGTCTTGATGGCAGTCGCTTACTCTTTATTTACGCACCAGTCGCAATATTGATTTCATTATTAAGTGTTATTGCTTCAATGCTGCAAGGAATTGATAAGCAAAAATTAACAGTATTTGTAATTTTAGGTGCTGTTATTATTAAGCTCGTGTTAAACCATCCATTGATTGTTATATTCCATACAGCTGGTGCTATTTTAAGTACAGCTATTGCACTTTTATTTGCAATTGCGTGTAGCTTATTTATTCTGAAAAAATATGCCGGCTTTAAGTTAACGGATACGATGATTGATGTGGGTCAGATTTTAATTTATGGTTTTATTATGATGATTGGTGTAGAAGGCGTATACTTTTTATTACATCTCTTTATTTCACCAGTAAGCCAAGTAGGTGCATTGATTATTACGGTAATAGGTGCGATAGTGGGTGTTGTAATATATGGTGTGATTACAATGAAAACACGTCTTGCAGATAAATTTTTAGGAGGTATTCCTAATAAAATACGTGGAAGGTTTGGTTTTCTTTAATGCGCATTGATAAGTTTTTAGCACAAATGGGTGTCGGCACACGCACTGAAGTTAAAACATTATTGAAGAAAGGTCATGTTACTATAAATGATACAATCATAAAAAGTCCTAAGACGCACATTGATGGTGAACAAGATCGTGTGTGTGTATCGGGTAAAATGATTCACTACGAACCGTATGTATATTTGATGCTCAATAAACCAGCAGGAGTCATTTCTGCAACAGAAGATGAGCAATATCAGACAGTAATTGACTTAATTACAACATATCAGCATTTAGATTTATTTCCTGTTGGACGTTTAGACAAAGATACAGAAGGGTTACTCCTCATTACGAACGATGGGCAGTTTAACCACCGAGTGATGAGTCCAAAGAAACACGTTCCAAAATGTTATTACGTTGAAGCAGCTAAAGCGATACGTGAGTCAGATATCGAACAATTTAAAGCAGGTATTCATTTATCAGAAGGTTTGTTGAAACCTGCACAATTGACTATTGCAACACCAGAAAATTTTGGGTATGTTACAATTCATGAGGGAAAGTATCATCAAGTCAAGAGAATGTTTCATGCAATAGACAATGAAGTCATCTATCTAAAGCGTGTATCAATCGGTAGTTTGCAACTTGATGAACAGCTAGCACTTGGAGATTATCGCAAGTTAACTTCTGAGGAGATTGCATTGTTTGATCAATAAAAAGAATTCAATCAGGTTTAACTTAGATGAAAAAGGGTAACTTTGAATTAATATTAAAATAGAGGTGATAACAATGGCAAAGTCTAGTAAATTACTAAGAGCTGTTATCGGTATCGGTGGTGCAGCAGCAGCGGTAGCATTATCTAACAAAGAAAGACGTGACAAGTTAAAAAAGGTATATAATGACTACAAAGACAATCCAGAAGAATACAAACGATTTGCTCAAGATAAAGCGTCACAGCTGGGTTCAGTAGCCACGGATGAAATCAACAAAGTAAAAGAAAATCCCAAGGGCTATGTTGAGAATGTAAAGCAAAATCCTAAAGCATTCTTAAATGAAAAAAAAGAACAGCTGTTACAGAAAGATAATGTATCTGCTGAACATACAAAAGAGTCAGATTTTGTTGCTGAAGGTGGAGGAGATGTGACTCAAAATTTAAATGATGAAACCATCAATCTATTAAAGCAACAGCAAAAGTAGGGTGACATTGAATTATAAAATTTAAATGAAATCGTACTAAAAAAGAATTTCTTTATGAATCATACAGAGCTGAGATGAAATCCACACGTTTTCTCTCAGCTCTGTTTTGTGTTTTATACTTTATTGAGGCTATCCATCTTTTCTAATCCTTTTTAGTTTTATATTTAACTCGTACATTTAAAGATTTAAGTAGCAATGTTGTCAGAAAATTTAAAATAGAATAGGTTCATACTGTTGTTTGGTTTATAAATCATGTAAAATAGAAAGCATATCAAGTTAGAAAGAAGTTGATCCGCATGTGGAGAGAGAAAGTAAAGGAATATGAAAATCAAATCATTGACGATTTGAAAGGGTTATTAGCCATTCAATCTGTACGCAATGATGCCGAAGCTACGAAAGATGCCCCATTAGGGCCGGGACCGAGAGAAGCCTTGGATTATATGTACGCATTGGCTAAAAGAGATGGATTCCAAACATTTGATACGGATCATTTAGCTGGACGTATTGAGGTAGGTCAAGGTGAAGATTTATTTGGTATCTTAGGTCATGTTGATGTAGTACCTGCTGGAGATGATTGGGACACACCGCCGTTTGAACCAGTCGTAACAGAAGATCGCATTATTGCTCGTGGTACTTTGGATGATAAGGGACCAACAATTGCTGCGTATTATGCTGTGAAAATTTTAAATGATATGAAGGTTGATTGGAAAAAAAGAATTCATATTATTATCGGCACAGATGAAGAATCGGATTGGAAATGTACTGATCGTTACTTTGAAACGGAAGAAATGCCGACAATAGGCATTGCACCTGATGCAGAGTTTCCGCTTATTCACGGTGAGAAAGGAATTACAACTTTTGATATTTATCAGCAAGTAGATGTACATGATAATGATGAGCCTGAAATCGAATTACATCATTTCATATCGGGAGAGCGCTATAATATGGTCCCTGATACTGCAACAGCAGATTTGTTGGTAAAAGAAAATATGACCAATACAATCCAACAATTTGATACATTTTTGTCTGAGCATTCACTTGAAGGACATCATGAAGTAGATAGTGGTATATTAAAACTCACTGTATATGGTAAGGCAGTACATGGTATGGATCCATCAATTGGGGTAAATGCTGGGTTATACTTGATACATTTCTTATCGACATTAAATTTAAACCAAAAAGCCAAAGATTGGGTTGCGTTTAGCGAAAGATATTTGTTTGATTCTCATTTTGGTGAAAAAATAGGTATGCAGTACCATACTGAACAAATGGGGGATTTAACAACAAATATTGGTATTTTAAAGTATGACCGTGATAAAGGCGGAATATTTGGTGTTAATTTACGCTACCCTGACGGTTTTGACTTTGAACATGCAATTCAACAGTTTAAGGTGGTAATTCATGAGCAAGGTTTTGGATTGGATGTAGGCAAAGTCCAAGTACCACATTATGTAAACCCAGATGAACCATTCGTTCAAAAATTATTGGAAGCATATCGCAATCAAACTGGAGATATGTCGCCTTCATATACAATTGGTGGAGGAACATATGCACGTAATCTTGCAAAAGGAGTGGCATTTGGAGCGATGTTTGATGACTCTGAAGATTTGATGCATCAAAAGAATGAATACATTACAAAAAAACAATTATTTAATGCAACAAGTATTTATTTAGAAGCAATTTATTCAATTTGTGTGGAGGGATGAGGATGACAAAAGTTTTAATCAATGATGTGTTGGTGGATGAAAAAGAGGCTAAAGTCGCATTCAATGATAGAGGGTATAATTTTGGTGATGGTATTTATGAATATGTTCGCTTGTATGATAATAAACTTTTTACAGCACAAGAGCATTTTGAACGTTTGCTAAGAAGTGCAGGAGAGATTGGACTAGACGTTGACTACACTGTCGAATCTTTAACCAAAAGTGTTCGTCTCTTAGCTGAGGCAAATGGTGTAACAGACGGTGGGGTCTATATGCAAGTGACAAGAGGTGTAGCACCTAGAGATCATGCGTTCCCGACACCGTCTGTTGAACCTGTTTTGACAGCATTTGTTAAAGCATATGACCGTCCATATAAAGCATTAGAAGACGGTGTAACAGTTATGACGACAGAAGACATTCGTTGGTTGCGCTGCGATATTAAAAGTTTAAATTTACTTGGCAATGTTCTAGCCAAAGAGTATGCGACAAAATATAATGCTGAAGAAGCAATTCAACATCGTAATGGTATAGTAACAGAAGGCGCCTCAAGTAATGTTTATGCGATTAAAGATGGTATTGTACATACACATCCTGCAAATCATTTAATTTTGAATGGCATTACAAGACGTGTGATTCAATGGATTTGTGATGATGAAGGTATTACTTTCCACGAAGAACCTTTCAGTGTTGAATTTTTAAAAAATGCAGATGAAGTCATTATCTCGAGTACATCTGCAGAAGTGATGCCTGTTGTGAAAATCGATGGTCAAGTTGTTAAAGATGGTCAAGTTGGACCAGTTACAAGAAAGTTACAAAAAGGTTTTGATCGTTATATTGAATCTCACTCACACGAATAAATTTGATTAGAACTTGAAGTGATATGAAGTGAATTGTATGCGTTGTTAAAGGTGGACAACTAGATCCAATTCTGTTCTATTATATGATTTATCTTAATCATAAAAACCGAGGTAAAAAGACAATTTTGTCAAAGTTTACTTCGGTTTTTTAGATTGAATCGACAGAATAAATAGATAAATTTACTTTGTTATGTATTCTTATAAATGTGTAAGTAAAAAGTCACATTTTGTGTTTCATTTTTGGTTGAAAAAAGTTGCTAATGACTATAAACTAATTAATGAGTGTTAAAACAGAACGTGAAAATTAAGAATCGACATAGCAACGAGAATAAGAGGCTGAGACATCATAGAAATATCTCAGCCTTAAATAGGCTATTGGCAATGGTTTTTTTATTGAAAAGTGTACGCTTAATACTTATTCAATATCACTATTAGCCGGGGTGGAGCGACAATGATTCCCTCATTATTTGGGAGGTGTCGGCTCCACTCCCTTTTCTCATTACGAAAGTGAGGTGAACATATTGTGGAGCAGTTTTATCAGTTGGGATGGACATTAGATTCAGCAGGCGGTGCCTCTGGTGAAGCATATATGGCAGAGCAAGATGGACAAAAACTATTTTTAAAACGTAATTCTAATCCATTTATTGCTGCATTGTCGGCTGAAGGTATTGTACCGAAGCTGGTATGGACGAAACGAATTGAAACAGGTGAAGTGGTCACTGCACAACATTGGAAAAATGGACGAGAGTTATCAGCATATGAGATGGCGCAAGATCGCGTTGCTCACCTATTAAAAAAAATCCATCACTCCAAGCCACTACTGACAATGTTAAAGCGTATGGAAATGACACCTATTACGCCTGATATCATGTTGAACAAAATTAATGCCTCACTGTCTCGAGAAGTATTGACACATCATGTTGTAAGAAAAGCATTAATGTATTTAGAGGATCATCTACCGGAATTAGATCCACGTTTTTATACTGTTGTACACGGAGATGTGAATCATAACAACTGGTTACTATCTGATACAGATGAACTTTTTCTTGTGGACTGGGAAGGTGCGATGATTGCTGATTTGGCAATTGATATCGGTATGCTGCTTTACAACTATGTTCCTGAACATCAGTGGACATCATGGTTTGAAACATATGGTGTGAAAGAAACATTAGATCTAAAGAAACGTATGAAATGGTATACAGTTATCCAAGCAATCGGTATGATTCAATGGAGCGAAGAGCATAAACGCTTTAAAGACATGAATACATGGTTGGCATTTTTAAATGATGTGATGAACAGTAATTTATTTATATAAGGAGTTATGAGCGATGAGAATGCGGCATAAGCCATGGGCGGAAGATTATTTACGAGAGTATCCAGATATTGTCGATATCGATTGTCAACATGCACAATCGGTCTCTCAATGGTTCGATAACGACCATCCGATTCATATTGAAGTAGGGTCAGGTATGGGACAATTTATTACGACATTGGCAGCACGTCATCCACATATTAATTATATTGCGATTGAGCGTGATAAAAATGTAATGGTTCGTGTGTTAGATAAAGTGAGAGCGCAACAGTTATCCAATATAAAATTATTATGCAATGATGCAGTCGTATTAACGGATTATTTTTTACCACATGAAGTTGCACGTATCTATTTGAACTTCTCTGACCCTTGGCCTAAAACACGGCATACTAAAAGGCGTTTAACTTATCATACGTTTTTAAATATTTACGAGTACATTTTAGCAACTGATGGAGATATACATTTTAAGACAGATAATCGAGGTCTTTTTGCATATAGTTTAGAAAGTATGTCTCAGTATGGTATGTATTTCACAAAAATTAATTTGAACCTACATGAAGAAGATGAAGGTGATAATATACCAACTGAATATGAACATAAATTCGCTGAAAAAGGATCACGTATTTATCGGATGGAAGCAAAATTTCATACAAATACTAAAAAGAGTTAGGGTTAAGGCATATCGTTGTCTTAGCCTTTTATTTGTGTGAGGTAATTTTAATGTGATAACAAGATATAAAAAACGCCATTCTTTTTGTTTGAACTGTACATGAAAGTATATGACAATATAGAAAGCTAAGATCATTTATGAATAGGATAAAGGGGGAAAATGGGATGCAACTTGGTAAATTCCAAATTGATACGCTTAATGGTGGTAATGTACAAATGGATGGTGGTGCAATATTTGGAGTAGTACCCAAACCATTATGGTCAAAGAAATATCCGTCGAATGAGAAAAATCAAGTTCCGTTAACGACACACCCTATTTTAATTCGTACGGGTGATTGTAATATTGTAATTGATGCAGGTATTGGTACAGGACATTTGACGGAAAAGCAAAAACGTAATTATGGTGTAGGACAAGAGGCGACAATTGTTGAAAGTTTAGCACAGTTTAATTTAACACCAGAAGATATTGATCTAGTATTGATGACACATATGCATTTTGATCATGCGACGGGCTTGAAAGATGCTGATGGTAGCGACGTTTACCCTAACGCACAACACTATATCCAACAAGATGAATGGCATGAATTCATAAGCCCTAATATAAGAAGTAAGGCAACATATTGGCCACAAAATAGAGGGGATTACGAAAGACGTACGATTTTTTTTGAAGATCATATCACACCTTATCCGGGTATCACGATGCGCCATACGGGTGGTCATAGTTTTGGACATGTCATTATTGAAGTTGAAAGCGAAGGAGAAAAAGCAGTTCATATGGCAGATATATTATCGACTGCTGCACATGTCAATCCTCTATGGGTAAGCGCGTATGATGATTATCCGATGCAGTCTATTCGTGCCAAAGAACGTCTCACACGTTACTATATTGCTCAAAACTATTGGTTTCTATTTTATCATGACGTTCATTATTTAGCTGTGAAGTTTAAGGATGATGAAAAAACAATAGCAGAGGCAATAAAACGTCCAATTTATTAAGATAGATAAAGTAAAGGGAGCTAATCATCAACAGCAAAAGATCTGTTTGATTTTAGCTCCTTAGGATACGTTATTCTGTTACTAAATTTCTATAATATCGATCACTTGACCATCATAGGCATCCGCTATAAAAGTGTAATGATAAACTTCATTATTGCGTATCGCGGTGATGCCTCCTTTATAAACTTCATATTCAATACCGAACTTTCGATAAGTTGTTGGCTCATAAACAATGTAAGAACCCGTTACATTTTTGAAGTATGCTTTTACTGAATCAATGACTTTATCGGCAGGATAATAGTTTTGCTTGTTTTTGTTTAGCATATAAAAGTAACTTCCAGTCATTGCGACACCAATCGCAATAGGGATAACTAATGGCCAATTTTTATTTATATTTTTCAATGATATCGCCCCCATCAAAACATAAGTTTAGTTTACCATAGCTATCATAATATACTAAAGTGAGAACATAATGACAATTAGAGGAGTGTGAAAATATGACAAACAAGACAATAGATTTAATCAAACACCTAACTGAAATGCATGGAGCGCCTAACTTTGAACATCGTATTCGTGATTATATGAAACGGGCAATGACACCTTATGTTGATGGATTTGTAGATGATCGAATGGGTGGCTTTTATGGTGTGAAAAAGAGCAAGAACCCTAATGCAAGACGTGTTATGGTAGCTGCACATATGGATGAAATTGGTTTTATGATTACTGAAGTAACAGAACAAGGTTTTATTAAATTTACAGCTTTGGGTGGTGTCGCCAATGATATCTGGCAAGGACAACGTCTTAAAATTTTAACACAAGATGATGAAGAATTGATGGGTGTTGTTGCGAATATCCCTAAGCATTTCAGAACGGGTCAGGAAGGCACACCGAAGATTGAAGATTTATTATTGGATATCGGTGCATGCTGTCGTGAAGAAGTGATAGCACGTGGTGTAAATATTGGGGATCCGATTGTTCCAGGCACAGAACTCATACAACTTTCTGAATATCGTTTTGCGACTAAAGCATGGGATAATAGGTATGGTTGTGTGATAGGGATTGAACTGCTTGAACAATTAAAAGATGTTGAATTGGATTTTGATCTTTATATTGGTGCAAATGTTCAAGAAGAAGTGGGATTACGTGGTGCAAGAGCAGCTGCACAGTTGATTGAACCGGATGTCGCATTAGTTGTCGATTGTTCACCTGCTAATGATATGAAAGGACGTCAAGGCTTGTCGGGTGTACTAGGGGAAGGTGCGTTGTTGCGTATCAAAGATGGAACTATGCTATTAAAACCTTCTTTTAAAAAGTTTTTAATTGATATTGCAGAACAGCATAATATCATGTATCAACACTATATTTCACCAGGTGGCACAGATGGTGGTGTGATTCATCAATCAGGCATTGGTGTGCCAACAGCAGTTATTGGTGTATGTGCACGTTATATTCATAGTAGTGATGCTGTATTTGATATACGTGATTATTACGCTGCAAGGACTTGGCTGGAACAATCGATTCTAGCACTGGATGAACAGACAATCTCAAAATTGCAATACGAAATATAATCATAAAAGCATTAAGAAAGGAAGTCATTTAATAATGATACAACTTGAAAGTGAGAAACAATTTCATACATTAACACAAGAACAAACGATTTTTTTATTTACAGCAAACTGGTGTCCTGATTGTCGTGTGATTGAACCGGGTTTGCCTAGTCTTGAAAAGAAATATGACACGTTTAACTTTGTTACAATAGATAGAGATGAATTCATTGATCTTGCTATTGCACATAATATTATGGGGATTCCAAGTTTTTTAGTTTTTAAAAACGGTCAACAAGTAGGCGAATATATTGGTAAAGAACGTAAAACTATTGAACAAATTGATACATTTTTAAGCCAATTTTAAAAATGATGAGTCTAGTATGAGAGATAGCTATACTCTTAATATAAGTATATAGGATGAACAGGCAAAGCCTTTATGAGAGATTAAGGTTGGCTGCCCTATCCTTAATATTTTACCCTTTAGGACGTGCATTTTTCCTAGTCCTAAAGGGATATTTATTGTAAACTAATATAAGGCATGAAATTAGGAGTGAAAAAATGAATGTCTTTAAAATGAGAGATTTATTAAAGTCACGTTTAAAAGATTTAGATGTTAGTTTTCAATTTAACCGTGATGAAGAATCATTAAGAATTTATAGAACAGATAATCAAAAAGGGCTAACTGTTAAACTATCTCCAATAGTTGCAAAATATAATAAAGGACAGCAGCAAATTGTTGATGAGATTATGTATTATGTAGAAGAAACAATTGCTCAGATGCAAGATGAGTCTATGAAATCATTGAATGATGTGCGTATTTTGCCAGTTATTCGTGCGACGAGTTTTCATAAACAAACTTCAGAAGGACATCAATTTGTAATGGATGATCACACAGCTGAAACGCGTATTTACTATGCATTAGACTTAGGGAAATCTTATCGCTTAATTGATGAACAACTTATGCAAAAATTAAAGTTGACACATCAACAAATTAAAGAAATGGCACTGTTTAATGTGCGTAAGTTAGATGTGTCTTATAAAACAGATGAAGTCAAGGGCAATTTATTTTATTTTATTAATTCGAATGATGGCTATGATGCGAGTCGAATCTTAAATACTCAGTTGTTAAAAGACTTTGAAACACGTTGTCAAGGAGAAATGCTTGTTGCTGTGCCACATCAAGATGTCTTAGTTATTGCAGATATACGCAATCAAACAGGTTATGATGTGATGGCACATATGACGATGTCTTTTTTTACAAATGGTCTTGTACCTATTACATCATTATCATTCAGTTACAAAGAAGGGCATTTTGAGCCTATTTTTATTTTAGGGAAGAATAATAAACAAAAATCAAAGCAAGAACCTAATGTCGTACAACATTTAAGTACGATGCATGATCAAATAAAAAAAGATAAGGAGTAAAAAGAATCATGAATTTATTTTACAATCCGATTGGTGTTGGAGATGTTGCTTTTGTACAATTAGAAATGGTCGAGGGGCCGTTTGAATATGAAAGAGCGGATGATGTTGTTGCGATAAAAAAAGAGGATAAAGTCGTCGGTTTTAACTTATTTAACGTATCTAAGCATTTTGAAATTCAAGGGAATGGACATATTAAAGTAACGGATAATGATGTAACAGCTATTCAAAACATGATCCATGAAGTGGGAATGACATATACAATCGATGTTGATTTATCTCCTAAGTTTGTCGTAGGTTACGTACAACAAAAAGAAAAGCATCCAAATGCTGATAAATTAAGTATTTGTCAAATTGATGTTGGAAAAGAAGTATTACAGATTGTATGTGGTGCACCTAATATTGAGCAAGGACAAAAGGTAGTAGTTGCTAAAGTAGGTGCAGTTATGCCAAGTGGAATGATGATCAAAGATGCTGAGTTACGTGGTGTACCATCAAGTGGTATGGTATGTTCAATGAAAGAGCTTGATTTGCCTAATGCCCCACAAGAAAAAGGAATTATGGTATTAGAGGAAACTTATGAAGTAGGTCAACCATTTTTTGAAGCATAAAGGAAGGATGTAGGTCAATGAACTGGTTTGATAAATTATTTGGCGAAGATGACAATGATAAATCGACACGCCGTTTATCACACAAGCGTTCACATCATCAATCAGATATTAAACCGGCAAACAGCTTAATACCGCAGTCACATGATGTTTATCAACGGCCGCGAGGGAAGTTTCGTTTTCCTATCGATATGCATGATGAAAGTGACAAAGTAGATGTACATGGTAAGCAGGGCGTTGTAACAACTGACACGGATAGTAAAAATGATTATAAAGAAGTACGTCCATCATATACATTAAATCGAAGTCAAAGACGACATCGAAACAATGTACATGTTAAAGAAAAAAATAATGAAACATCATCTGCATATGAAAAGCGTGATAGGCAGCTGTCTTCTCAGTCATATCATCGTTACCAAACACCGATTTATCGTGCGACAGGTGAACGAGAACAGTCCCGTCCAACTTTTGATGATGTGAAACCTACATATCATAAAGCAGACTTTAAAGCATCAGAAGTACCTTCAGCTATATTTGGTACGAAAGCGCGTCGTGAAATACCAAATAGTGGATTGAATAGTCCTACACGTTCACAAGCGTTCACATCAAAGCGTGACAAACATGAGATATCATCAGCTGAAACACCTTTACAACAATCGAAGCAGAAACGTCAAGAGACACCTAATTACTCAAAAAAAGATAATACAATTAACATCGAAAACATTTATGCATCTCAAATTGTTGAAGAAATACGCAGAGAGCGGGAGAAGAAAGTTTTACAAAAAAAACGTTTTAAAGCGGCTTTGCAACAAAAGCGTGATACGGCACGTACAGAAGGGAACAATACAATTCAACAAGCAATAGATAAGATGTATGCTGAACAAGCTAAACAGTTGTTAGGAGATACATATCATGAAGAACAGCAAGTTGAATCATCTTATTCAGAACAAGATACATCTCCTTCGAATGAACAATTACAAGAAGCTGTGACTGATGATTATCAGTATGAAGAAGTCGACTTAGCTCAATATACGAATGATGCAAATGATACTGAGGAAGCCACATATCGTTCTACCGAAGATGAACTACACAAGAGTGATATCGGGGAAATAACATCTAAAACATCATCTGATGAGCAATTAGCAGTACAAACTAGTGATTATAGTGAACAAGTGCCATTAGATGCCGAAGAAAATAGCGATAACTCTAATCGTTCTAATGTAGAAGGTTTACAAGAGACAGATCAACATGAGAAAGGTACAGTTGTCGAGCGCCCAGTACTAAAGCCGACTGTAACATCAAATCATACAAAAGAAATGATGTTAAATGACACGAATATCTCAGATGAACAGCAAACAGAGTCAACGAACTCGGATCAACAAGCGTTACAATCAGCTCAGAATGTCAATGAACCTATAGATACAGTTTCCAAAGATAAACATACACCATCATCAGCATTGAAAGCCTCTCGATTAGGTACTAGACCTTTTAATGTTGTAATGACACCATCAGATAAGAAACGTCATCTTGAACGTCAACAGCGGCGTGCAAATAATCAAAGGGATATACAGGAAGCACAGTATCAGCCCTCAAATGTAGAAGCACAAACGCAGGCACGAGGATCTGAAATTGTGACAAGCCCAGAACTAGTAGCAACAGAAGAGCAGACACAGCAGCAAACAGAAGCCTCTATCACAGAAAAAGGGATTAGACGTGGACCGAGCCTACACTTGCCAAGTGTTGATTTATTAGATGAGCCAGAAGTACATAAGAGAGATGACGCATGGATCGAAGAAAAAAAACAAGAATTAAATGATGCGTTTTATTATTTTAATGTACCAGCTGAAGTTGTTAATGTTATCGAAGGTCCAAGTGTGACCAGATTTGAGTTGTCTGTTGAAAAAGGTGTGAAAGTTTCACGTATCACCGCGTTACAAGACGATATTAAAATGGCATTAGCAGCAAAAGATATTCGTATTGAAGCTCCTATTCCGGGGACAAGTTTGGTAGGTATTGAAGTGCCTAATCAACAGCCGACAAAAGTAAATTTACGCTCTATTATAGACACGCCTGCTTTTAAAAATGCATCGTCTAAGCTAACTGTTGCAATGGGAAATCGTATTAACAATGAACCGTTATTGATGGATATTGCGAAAACACCACATGCTTTAATAGCGGGTGCAACAGGTTCGGGTAAATCAGTATCCATTAATAGTATTTTAATCTCATTGCTTTATCGTAATCATCCGGAAGAACTAAAGTTATTGTTAATCGATCCTAAGATGGTAGAGTTGGCGCCGTACAATGATTTACCACATTTAGTTGCACCAGTCATTACAGATGTAAAAGCAGCGACGCAAAGTTTGAAATGGGCTGTTGATGAGATGGAGCGACGCTATAAACTTTTTGCGCAAACTCATGTGAGAAATATTACAGCATTCAATAAAAAAGTGAGTTATGAACAACGTATTCCTAAAATTGTAATTGTTATTGATGAGCTAGCAGATTTAATGATGATGGCACCGCAAGATGTTGAACAATCGATTGCACGTCTTGCACAAAAGGCACGTGCTTGTGGTATTCATATGCTAGTAGCAACGCAACGACCATCTGTTAATGTCATCACAGGTTTAATCAAGGCGAATATTCCTACACGAATTGCGTTTATGGTATCATCAAGTGTAGATTCACGTACGATATTAGATAGTGGTGGTGCAGAACGCTTGCTTGGTTATGGTGATATGCTATATCTTGGTGGTGGTATGAATAAACCTATTCGTGTTCAAGGTACGTTTGTATCAGATGATGAAATTGATCACGTTGTTGATTTTATCAAAGCACAACGTGAACCAGAATATTTATTTAAAGAGCAAGAATTATTAAAGAAAACAGAAACACCTGCAAAAGATGAACTTTTTTATGAAGTATGTCATTTTATGATTCGGGAACAAAGTATTTCGACATCATTGATTCAACGCCATTTTCAAATTGGATATAATCGAGCTGCAAGAATCATTGATCAACTCGAACAGCTTGGCTATATTTCAGGTGCAAATGGTTCAAAACCGAGAGATGTTTATCTTACAGAAGCAGAGTTAAGTGAACTATAAAAAGAGAAAGGAGCGGTCTGTCATGACGAAATACCATTTTGTCGGTATCAAAGGCTCTGGTATGAGTTCATTGGCTCAAATTATTTATGATTTAGGCTATGATGTGCAAGGATCAGATATCGATCAATATGTATTTACGGAAATCGCATTGAAAAATAAAGGGATTACGATTTTACCCTTTGATGCTAACAATATTAAAGAGGGTTTAACTGTGATACAGGGTAACGCCTTTGATGACACACATGAAGAAATCGCTCGTGCACATGAGTTGGGTTTAAAAGTTATACGTTATCACGATTTCTTAAGTGAGGTAGCAAACCAATATACATCGGTAGCTGTTACGGGAGCCCACGGAAAAACATCAACAACTGGTTTACTCTCGCATGTGATGAATGGAGATAAGAAAACATCATTTTTAATAGGTGATGGGACAGGGCTTGGATTACCTCAAAGTGAATATTTTGCATTTGAAGCGTGTGAGTATCGCCGTCATTTTTTAAGCTATTCACCAGATTATGCTATTATTACCAACATTGATTTTGATCATCCGGACTACTTTAAAGATGTCAATGATGTTATTGATGCCTTTCAAGGTATGGCAAGCAATGTAAAAAAAGCATTGATTGCATGGGGTGATGATCCGCACGTTAAATCGATTCAAGTTGACGTGCCAGTCTATTACTATGGTTTTGATGATTCCATGGATGTTTATGCTCAAAACATTAAAATCACAGATCATGGTACAGCTTTTGATGTTTATGTTAAAGGTGAGTTTTATGATCATTTTGTATCACCACAATATGGTGATCACACGATTTTAAATGCTTTAGCTGTCTTAACCATTGCATACTTAGAACAGTTAAATGTAGAAAATATTAAAGAAGCACTTGTGACATTTGGTGGCGTTAAAAGAAGATTCAATGAAACTTTTGTACATAATCAAGTATTAGTTGATGATTATGCACACCATCCGAGGGAAATTAGTGCTACAATTGAAACAGCACGAAAAAAATATCCAAATAAAGAAGTGATTGCGATATTCCAACCGCACACATTCTCAAGAACAAAAGCATTTTTACAAGAGTTTGCGGAAGTGCTTAACCTTGCAGATCACACATATTTATGTGACATCTTTGGATCTATTAGAGAAGATCAAGGCGAGTTAAGTATTCAAGATTTATTAAATTTAGTAAATCAAGGAAAGCTTATCTCGGAATCTGATGTTTCTCAGCTTGCACAGCACCATAATTCGGTATTATTGTTTATGGGGGCAGGAGATATTCAAAAGGTATTAAAAGCATATATGAAACATATAGGGGTGGACCCTAAGTTTTAATGTTTGACCTTGACAAGGTTGGGTAATTATATAAAATAAATAACATAATTAAATGTCATTAGGAGGCGTTTACGAATGGAATGGATTTTACCAATCGCAGGGATTATTGCTGCTATCGCATTTTTAATTTTAGCTATCGGAATTGTTGCAGTTTTAGTATCTGTTAAAAAGAATTTGGATCATGTTGCTAAAACACTTGATGGTGTTGAAGGGCAGATTCAAGGTATTACACGTGAGTCCACGGATTTATTACACAAAGCTAATCGTTTAACTGAAGATATTCAAGATAAAACAAATCGCTTAAATTCAGTAGTAGATGCGGTTAAAGGTATCGGGGATTCAGTACAAACACTTAATGGTTCAGTAGAACGTGTTACGCATTCTATTACTCACAATATTTCACAAAATGAAGACAAAATCTCTCAAGTTGTGCAATGGTCTAACGTAGCGATGGAAATCGCTGATAAATGGCAAAATAGAAAAGATCGTAGAAGTCATGTAGCAAACAAGAACTAATCGTATAATTGTAGATGCTACAACACTTTACAAATAAATAGTAGACATCGGCTGTATAATAGTCAGTTATTTTACTATTATATGAGAGCTGGGATAACAAAAATTTGGATTATTGATAATATCCCACTCCGAGTGAAACATAAAACAACGCACTTAAATGAGGTTTTTACTTTATTTAAGTGCTTTTATTTTAGGAGGAACGTCTATGAAAAGTTATAATCGTGACTTATATGAAAAAGGTTTGGAAGCGTATAAAGATACAGATTTAGCAAATGAACGTGGTATGGATTTTGCAGTAGGTTTCTTTACAGGTGCAATGATCGGCAGTGCAATAGGTTTAGTACTAAAACCTTTTGTGGAACAGAAAGTGAATATTATTCAAAATGAAAAAATACCACATATTCATGCACAATCACAACAATTACGTGAAGAAGCAATACGTAAAGCTGAAGAAGTTAAACAAAAGGCTAAAAAAATTAAAGAAGAAAAACGAGATAACCAACAAGAACAGAAAAACAAACAGCCAACCGCTTTGGAATTAGAGGCACAACGTCGATCTATTCAAAAAGAAGTAGAATCTGATAGATTAGCTGCACCTGTCAGAACAAATAGAGAAGAGAAAAAAGAAGTAGCAGCGTCATCACTAGCGGCAATGCGCCCAGCTATGGCAGTAGATGAAAAGGTGGTAGCACCAAAAAAAGAAGAGAAAAAAGAAGCAGCAGTGTCATCATTAGCAGCAATGCGCCAAGCTATGGCAGTAGATGAAAAGGTGGTAGCACCAAAAAAAGAAGAGAAAAAAGAAGCAGCAGCGTCATCATTAGCAGCAATGCGCCAAGCCATGGCAGTAGGTGGAACAGCAACACCAAAAGAAGAAAAGCAGGAATTGGCAGCTCAACAAAAAACACAATCACATCATAATTCATGGTTTGATCAAGGTGTTATTACACATGAGAAACCCAATCCATCATTAGAAAAGGCTCAAAAAACAGATAATAAAGTCGATAAGCATACATTTAACAAATAAAAAGATACAAAAGTCCTATTTCTGAAGTGGAAAAGTGCTTGAATAAACTTTTTTCACTTCCAGTCACATTTGTTTGGCATTTTTATAAAAAACTTTGCAAAAATGCACTTTTTGTTTTACTTATAGAGTAGCTTGACATCTTCAATGATCTAAAGATGTTGAGTTGCTCTATTTTTAATAGATTGAAGTCATGTTTTTGGTATACAAACAGCGTAATCATTGATTTTTAACCTGTCATTTCGCTTACCCCAATACATATCAATAGATGAATTTTAGTGTGTCATTCAATTTCATAAAAAATACCTACTTATCATTCAATCAACAATAAAATCAAGTTAATTAAACGCGTCTCGTATGGCTATCGAAACGTAAAACGCTTTAATTTTCTAAAAATTTAGTAATATTGAGTTTCAAAGGTTGCAAATGTATTTTATAACTGTTAAGATACATATTATCAAACAAGCTATTTTATCGCTTTAAAGCATATAAGAAAGTGTTGGGGTGAAAATATGACAAATAAATTAGAACAATACAGAAAAGAAATTGAAGATATTAATGATCAAATATTGGATTTATTATCTAAGCGTGGGCATTTAGCTCAAAAAATCGGTGAAGAAAAGCGTAAACAAAGCACGGTGATTTATGATCCACAACGTGAAAAAGAAATGTTGAATACATTAATTGATAAAAATCAAGGACCATTTAATGATAATGTTATTAAGCAGTTGTTCAAAGAGATTTTTAAAGCCTCAACAGATTTACAAAAATCAGATAATGAGAAACATTTATATGTTTCACGTAAATTAAAACCAGAAGATACCATTGTTCATTTTGATAATGGTGGTATTATCGGACAAGGGCAAAAATCATTTGTTTTTGGACCATGCTCAGTAGAGTCTTATGAGCAAGTTGAAGCGGTGGCAAAAGATTTACATAATAAAGGTGAAAAGTTTATTCGTGGCGGTGCATTTAAGCCAAGAACATCACCATATGATTTCCAAGGTTTAGGAGAAGAAGGACTTAAAATATTAAAATGCATAAAAGATAAATATGATTTAAATGTAGTAAGTGAGATTGTACATCCTAATCATTTTGAAGTTGCTGATCAGTATTTAGATGTTTTCCAAATTGGTGCAAGAAATATGCAAAACTTTGAGTTATTAAAAGAAGCAGGGCGCACTAATAAACCGATTTTGTTAAAACGAGGACTTTCCGCAACTATTGAGGAATTTATCTATGCAGCAGAATATATTGCATCACAAGGTAATCAAAATATCATTTTATGTGAACGAGGCATTCGAACATATGAAAAAGCAACGCGTAATACATTAGATATTTCTGCTGTTCCAATTTTAAAACAAGGGACACATTTACCAGTTCTTGTTGATGTCACACATAGTACAGGACGTAAAGATATTATGTTACCTTCTGCAAAAGCTGCATTAGCAATTGGTGCTGATGGCGTTATGGCTGAAGTGCATCCGGAACCATCTGTGGCATTGAGTGACAGTGGTCAACAAATGGATTTAACAGAGTTTGATGCTTTTTACAATGAAATCAAACCACTATCAGAATTATATAATCAACACAAATTAAAATAATCTTATAAAGATCAACAGTAGTTTTTAGCTTTCAAGTGCACGTAATTTTTTGTACTGAGCTACTCTGCTTGAGTGATATACTATATAATATAATCACGCTATGAATAGACTGAGGCATTCATGTCTCAGTCTATTTTAAGTGTAAGTTAATTTATAAAAGTTATCATTATTTTTATATGAATGGTTTATTCATTTTAATCATTAAAAATGACAAAAAAATGACAAGAAAGCGTTTTAGATTTTATCAGTAAGTGAATTGTGGTACACTTTGAAAATGGTATGAAAACTGATAATAAGAATATAGGAAGCGTTTCCAAGGAGGTAAAAATAAAATGACTGTTACGATTTATGATGTTGCACGTGAAGCGCGTGTTTCAATGGCGACGGTCTCACGTGTTGTGAATGGTAATCCTAATGTGAAACCCGCAACGAGAGATAAAGTAAATGAGGTAATTAAGCGATTAAATTATCGACCGAATGCCGTTGCTCGAGGTTTAGCAAGCAAGCGTACAACGACGGTAGGTGTCATTATTCCAGATATATCTAATATTTATTATTCAGAGCTTGCCCGTGGTATTGAAGATATTGCAACAATGTATAAATATCATACAATTATTTCAAACTCTGATGATGATCCAAATAAAGAAAAAGAAATTTTTAATAATCTTTTAAGCAAGCAAGTAGATGGCATTATCTTTTTAGGGGGTACAATTACTGACGAAATAAAAGAGCAGATTAGTAGATCTTCTGTTCCGGTTGTTGTTTCAGGTACAAATGGCAAAGAAGATGATGTTGCGTCTGTTAATATTGATTTTGTACAAGCAAGTGAACAAGTCACAGAAAAACTGATTGCGTCTGGAGCTAAAAAGTTTGCATATATCGGTGGCGGATATTCTAAAGTAGCCCAAGAAGAAGTAGCTCAAGGACTTGAAAATACATTACAAAAACATGGTTTATCTGTTGATGAGCATTTAGTATATGTTGGGAATGAAACATATCAAGATGGTTTACGTGCATTTGAAGCAATCCATGAATATCAACCCGATGCCGTGCTTTCTATTAGTGATGAACAAGCTATCGGTGTTGTACACGGTGCATTAGATCATGGTTTACGTGTGCCTGATGATATTCAAGTTGTAAGTTTCAATAATACACGTCTTGTTGAAATGGTGCGTCCGCAGTTGTCAAGTGTTATTCAACCACTGTATGATATTGGTGCAGTAGGGATGCGTTTATTGACAAAATATATGAATAAAGAAGAAATCGCAGAACCGAATGTCATTTTACCACATACCATTCGTTATAGAGGTACAACAAAACAATAAACAATATTGTGATTGAATAGAGAGTAATCTAGGAAAAATAAGCGTATTGCATAGATCATGAAACAGCTGAAAAGTTGGATATGCACAGTTGTCAAACTTGTAAATATGACCTAGGTTGCTCTTTATAATGTGTAAAAATATATGAAAATGTCATTAATGTTGAATAGTTGTAGAGAGTGACGATTTAATGTAGAAATAAGCTGGTTTTGTTCGACATTCAGAGATGAGTTCGCTATTATAATGGGTAGATATGCTTTTACATCAAGATGTATGCGATTACATAAAATAAATTAAGGGGTTGAATAGTGTGAGTCATTTATCAGATTTAGAAATTGCAAATCAAGCAACATTAAAACCAATTAAGGAAATTGCTGATAAAGCAGGAATTTCAGAAGATGCTTTAGAGCAATATGGTCATTACAAAGCTAAAATTGATATTTCTAAAATCCAGACAAAGGGCGAAAAAGGTAAGGTCGTCCTCGTTACTGCGATGAGTCCTACACCAGCGGGTGAGGGTAAATCAACAGTAACAGTCGGTTTAGCAGATGCATTTCAACATATTAAACAGAATGTTATGGTTGCATTGCGTGAGCCTGCACTAGGACCAACATTTGGTATTAAAGGCGGTGCAACTGGTGGTGGATATGCACAAGTATTACCTATGGAAGATATCAATTTGCATTTTAATGGCGATTTCCATGCAATTACAACAGCAAATAATGCATTATCCGCATTTATCGATAATCACATTCATCAAGGTAATGAACTTGGGATTGATCAGAGACGTATTGAGTGGAAACGTGTATTAGACATGAATGATCGAGCATTACGTCATGTTGTTGTAGGTTTAGGTGGACCGACACAAGGTGTACCTCGTGAAGATGGTTTTAACATTACAGTAGCATCTGAGATTATGGCTATTTTATGTTTGAGTACAGATATTACGGATCTAAAAGCAAGCATCGCTAAAATTACGATTGGTTACACACGTGACCGTCAACCAGTTACGGTAAAAGACTTGGGTGTAGAAGGCGCATTAGCCATGATTTTAAAAGATGCGATTAAACCGAACCTTGTACAGACGATAGAAGGTACACCAGCACTTATTCATGGAGGACCTTTTGCGAATATTGCGCATGGCTGTAATTCAATTATTGCAACAGAAACAGCACGTGATTTAGCAGATATCGTTGTTACAGAAGCTGGCTTTGGATCTGACTTAGGTGCTGAGAAGTTTATTGACATTAAAGCGCGTAAAGCTGATTTTGAACCAGATGCAGTCGTATTAGTGGCAACAATCCGTGCGCTTAAAATGCATGGTGGTGTAAAAAAAGATAATTTGAAAGAAGAAAATGTAGAAGCAGTGAAAGCGGGTATTGCAAACTTAGAACGTCACGTTAACAATATCCGTAAGTTCGGTGTTGAACCTATCATTGCATTAAATGCATTTATTCATGATACAGATGCTGAATTCAAAGCAGTTCAACAGTGGGCTGAAGATAATGACGTACGCTTGTCATTAACAGAAGTTTGGGAAAAAGGTGGCGCTGGTGGTGTAGATTTAGCTGAAAAAGTATTAGAAGTAATCGAGCAGCCACAAACATTTAAACGTTTATATGACTTAGAGTTACCATTAGAAGAAAAAATTGAAACAATTGTCAAAGAAATTTATGGCGGTTCAAAAGTAACATTTTCTTCAAAAGCACAAAAACAATTAAAACAGTTTAAAGACAATGGCTGGGATAATTATCCAATTTGTATGGCAAAAACACAATACTCTTTCTCTGACGATCAAACACAACTGGGTGCACCAACGGATTTTGAAATTACAATTCGTGAATTAGAAGCGAAAACAGGGGCAGGATTTATTGTTGCTTTGACAGGTGCAATTATGACAATGCCAGGTTTACCGAAAAAACCAGCCGCTTTAAATATGGACGTTACAGAAGATGGTCATGCTATTGGTTTATTCTAATGTGTAAATTAAGCATTTTTAATCCTCGCTATTTTTAGTGAATAGGTGCTAGGATATAGAAAAAATACTCTAGATTAACGCGTTGATAATTATAAGGGCAGTAGATGCCAGAAGTGAAAAGTGTTTTAACAAGCTTTTTCACTTTTGACAACCTTATTGGGATAAGGCTATAAAATCTTTTGTGGTGGGACGGCATATGCTGTCTCACCTTTTTGGTATACAAAAAGCGCACATCCTAACAAGATTGTACGCTTCAACATGCCTAGCTCTTTCTACGCATATGAAATGATCATAAAAATAAAACGAGGTACTTTTAATGATCTATCCACCACAGAAGATGGACAGCCTTTTTAAGGTGAAAAGTGATTTTTAACATCATAGGCCAAAGCTTCTCGGTATTCTGTCTCTGAGATCATCTGTTCAACACGCATTCGCTTCAATACATAGCGCTGGCGATGAATGGATGGCTCGATATCTTGAGCAGATTTTAATTGACCCTCTTTATGAAAGGGGGTATAAAAGTAAGGACTCTGAAGTAAGCCTGTCAAATAAGCTGATTCTGCAAGATTAAGTGCGTGTGGTGCTTTGCCGAAGATACCGTAAGAAGCAGATGTGATTCCTGTAATATGTTGTCCATTTGTATCTAAGCCAAAAGGTACACGATTAAGATATGTAAATAAGATTTCATCTTTAGTTAGTAATTTTTCAATACGCATGGCATACATAACTTCTTTTGCTTTACGTTGATATGTGCGTTCATTTGTTAATATTTGGTTTTTAATAAGTTGCTGTGTAATGGTACTTCCACCAGTAGCAAATTGACGGTCAAAAATATCCTGATACATTGCGCGTAGTAATGCTTTAGGTAAGATACCATTATGCTCATAAAATTGTGCATCTTCAGCAGCCATAAGTGCAGAGGTAACATATGGTGACACTTCTGAAGGTCCAGCGATAAGTGTGGGTTCAGGTGCGTTATACAGTGCTAATAAATCTATATTTGTAGATGAAACGGTTTCCATTTCTGGGAGGTTTGTTGCTTGTTCAATTAGCTTTGTATCATCGACCGTTTGTGATTCGGATACAATACTAAAAAAATAGCCTAACGCGATACCTAAAAGAAATAAAAAGCTCAAAATAGCAAAAGCAACAAGTGATAGCAAAATATGTTTAATCCGAGAAATATATAAATCATATTGGTATAAAAAAGATGTAAGACGATGTTGTGTTTGTTGTGACTCATCCACAGTGTTCACCTCCAATAACAACAGTATAGCACAGCACTTATTTTTACGTTAATTGTCATTGTTTTTAGGTTGACATCCCACATAGAACTACTATAATAGTAGCAAATGCATATTTTAATTGGAATAGAGGACAAGTAGCTTTTGTAGATACAGCCGATAGAGAGTTAGTGGGTGGTGCAAACTAACGTATCAAGATGTGTGAATACACCTCGTACGTATATTCCAACGTTAGGTAGTGAACGTATCATTACAAGAGAAACAGAGTATGGTGGTACCGTGCAGTCAATCATTGCGCCCTTACAATTATGTAAGAGGTGTTTTTTTATGCACAAATTTCAAAGGAGGTTAGAAATATGACGAATGCATTAATTGAAGAGTTAAAATGGAGAGGTCTTATTTATCAACAAACAGATGAAGTCGCAATTGAAGAATTATTAAATAAAGAATCTGTTAAAATTTATTGCGGTGCAGATCCAACAGCAGATAGTTTACATATTGGTCATTTATTACCTTATTTAACACTACGCCGTTTTCAAGAGGCAGGTCACCGTCCAATCGTGCTTGTAGGTGGCGGAACAGGGATGATTGGTGATCCATCTGGAAAATCTGAAGAGCGTGTATTACAAACTGAAGCACAAGTTGAACAAAATGTCCGTGGTATTCAAAAACAAATGGAGATGTTATTCGACTTTAATATGGAGAATGGCCCCATTTTAGTCAACAACAGGGATTGGTTAGGTCAGATTAGTTTGATTGAATTTTTACGCGACTTTGGTAAACACGTCGGTGTAAACTATATGTTAGGTAAAGACTCAATTCAATCACGTCTTGAGCATGGTATTTCGTATACAGAGTTTACATATACTATTTTACAGGCAATTGACTTTGGGCATTTGAATCGTGAGTTGGGTTGTAAAATACAAATAGGTGGCTCAGACCAATGGGGAAACATTACGAGTGGTATTGAGTTAATGCGTCGTATGTATGGAACAGATGATGTATATGGATTAACGATCCCACTTGTTACTAAGGCAGACGGTAAAAAGTTTGGTAAATCTGAATCAGGTGCAGTATGGTTAGATCGTGATAAGACAAGTCCATATGAATTTTATCAATTTTGGATTAATACAAGTGATGAAGATGTTATCAAGTTTTTGAAGTATTTTACATTTTTGTCAAAAGAAGATATTGCAGCATTAGAAGCATCTGTGCAATCAGAGCCCCACTTACGCAAAGCACAAAAAGCATTAGCAGAAAATGTCACAGCTTTTATTCATGGGGAGGAAGCTCTAGCAGAAGCACAGCGTATTTCACAAGCATTATTTAGTGGTGATTTAACAGCTTTATCTACACAAGAGATCAAAGCGGGTTTTAAAGACGTGCCACAAGTTACGTTATCTGCTTCTACAACGAACATTGTTGAGGCATTGGTCGAAACAAAGATCTCATCGTCAAAGCGACAAGCTCGTGAAGATATACAAAATGGTGCAATTTATATTAATGGTAAACGCCAAAAAGATTTACAATATATGTTGTCAGATGAAGATAAGTATGACAATACATTTACGATTATCCGTAGAGGTAAGAAAAAATACTTTATGGTGAATTATCAATAAAACAATCGAAACATGAAGTAAAAGCCCACTAGCTGATAATGTCTAGTGGGCTTTTACTTATATTATGAGCTGGATTCAATGAGAGAAACATTCACTTTTTGAGATTGACCATCACGTAAAATGGTAAATGTGACTTGATCACCAGGTTTTTTATTTTTATAGAGATATGAACGTAAATCAGAATCGTTTTCAACTTTTTGACCTTCTATTTTTGTAATGATATCGCCTTTTTTTAAGTTTATTTGTCTACGCTGTACTTCGGCAACATAGACGCCTTGGTCTACTTTTAATTTGCGTTGGTACGAAGCGGGAATATCAGCAACATTAATCATTCCAATGCCAATAGAGGGGCGTTTGACTTCTCCGTTTTTCACAAGTTGTTCAATGACGAGTTTGACTTCGTTACTTGGGATTGCAAAGCCGATACCTTCGACTTGTGGTGCAGATATTTTCATTGAGTTAATACCGACTAAGTTCCCATTAATATCAACGAGTGCACCACCTGAATTACCGGGATTAATTGCAGCGTCTGTTTGAAGTACAGTAACTTTATTTGTACCTGCGGGTGTTTCTGCGTCGATAGTACGTTCACTTGCTGAAATAATACCTGAGGTTACTGTATTAGAAAATTCAAGACCTAATGGGTTACCCATTGCAAAAACACTATCACCGGTTTTTACTTTTGATGAATCGGCAAAGTTAATCGCTTTAATATCATCTCTATTTTTTATTTTTAAAACAGCGATATCTGTCAATGCATCTGTACCGACGAGTTGAGCATTGACTTGCTTAGAGTTGTGAAGTTGTACTTTAATGGAAGAAGCACCTTCAATAACATGATTATTAGTTACGATAAAAGCTTCGTTTTGGGTGCGTTGATAAATGACGCCCGAACCAATACCAGAAGTTTCTGACTCTGTTGATTTGCCCTGTAATAAATCTGCTAAACTTTCAGCTTTTTGTTCGTTAATGACACCTACAATGGAAGGGGCTTTATCTTGTATCATTGCATTAACACTTTTATAAGATGTGGATTGATTATCTAATAGATTCCCACCTTTGCTTTGTTTAGAGACATTAACATCTGCACCGGATGATCCATTAGAGTTTGTTAGTTTGGAATAACCACCAAAGATAGCAAGCGCAAGCATTCCACCAATAAGACCAGCAATGATAGCAATGATAATAATGCGTAGCCAAGGTGATTTGTTATGAACATTTTTGTGTCTGTTTGTTGTATGTACATCCGAATCAAAATCAGATGCATGTTCAAAATCATTTTTATTCATTTTATTCCTCCTTTAAATATATTATGCGTCTTTTAATACAAATTTGCTAGTAACACACTATCCGTCTTGAGTAGTAGAATGGATATGCTTGTTGAAATGAAAGGGAAGTGATAGAATTTAAAGAGTTAATTTTATAGAAAAAGTAGGTGTCATCATGTTATACAAATTAATAGGGTCAATTCTTGACTTTATTATAGCGAAACGACTTAAAAATTTAGAAGTATTAGGACAAGAAAACAAGCCCAAAACACAAGACTATCTCGTAACGTGTAATCACGAAAGTTATAATGAGATTGTGTTACTAGGCGTGGCATTACTACCTAATCAAATTCACTTTATGGCTAAGCAAGAACTTTTTCAAAATAAGTTATTCGGTCAATTTTTATCGTCTTTAAATGCTTTTCCAGTAAATCGTGAAAATCCCGGACCGAGTACATTAAAAGTTCCTGTTAAATTACTCAATTCAAATAAAACAGTAGGAATTTTTCCGTCTGGACGTCGTACAACTGAAGAAGTACCACTAAAACGAGGTGCTGCAACAATTGCAATGTTGGCAAAGAAACCTATTCTACCAGCAGCATATGTAGGACCTACAAAACTTTTAGGCATGTTAACAGGAAAAGCTTATATTAAATTTGGAGAACCGATTGATACAACTGTTTTTCCAGAGGGGCTAAAACGCCAAGAAAAAGTGGAGTATATTACGAAACAAATCAGTGAACGTACGAAACAACTGCAACAAGAATTAAATACATATGTAAATGAGAAATAATGAGAAAGTAGGGCAGTGGAGCAATAGAGGTTTCTGCCCTCTCTCTTTTTATTTTAGTCATAGAAAAAGCATGTTATAATTAATTTATCTGAATATTCAGGAAGAGGGATGATCATGACAAAAGCAGTATTATTTGATGTAGATGGTGTTTTTTTAGATGAAGCCAGATGTTTCGATGTATCTGCATTGACGGTATATGAATTATTATATGATGAACACTATTTAAATTTGAAACCAAGTATAGATTTAGCCCAGTTAAAAGATTCACAAATTATGGAGATACGCAGAACTTTATTTGAAAATGACATGATTTTAAATCGCCTTAAATCTTTGGGGATTAATTCAAATTGGGATATGCTTTTTATTGTTTTTTCAGTACATTTAATTGATTTGCTTCAATCATTGTCAGACGAAGATAAAGCTGCTTTTTTAAATCCTGATTTATTTTCTCATTCATCATTGAAAGATGTACGTAACAAATTAGTGTATAAGCAAATTGATTATGCGCAGCCTTTAGATTTTTTAAATCATATTGAAAAAGGGAAAGAACAAATTTATCAAAGTCTTAAAGATTATGCATCTGTAAAACTTAATACACAACAAACTGCATTATTTGATATTAATAGTCCGCTATGGCAACTTGCACAAGAATTATTTCAAGAATGGTATTTAGGTACAGAATTATATGAACAAGTTGAACAAAAGATTGCAAAAACGACATATAAGCAAGGATATATTTATAATGAAGTCGCTTTAGCACCTGTTGAGCATATAAAGACATTATTGAAGGATTTGAAAGAGGCAGGGTATATGTTAGCTATTGCGACAGGACGTACACGTGTTGAAACATTAATTCCGTTTGAAGCCCTTGGATTACTTTCATATTTTGATGAAAGTCATATTGTTTCAGCAAGTGAAGTCATTGAGGTAGAACGACGCTATCCCGATCTTAAACCTTTAGGCAAACCCAATCCATTTAGCTATATTGCTGCATACAATGGTAATGTAAAAGAAAACTATCAAGACTACGCAATTAACCAAATTAAAAGAGTCAATCGAAATGAAGTGACGGTTGTAGGAGACTCATTAGCAGATTTACTGAGTGCCCAAAAAATTGATGCACATTTTATCGGTACTTTGACCGGATTAAAAGGGAAAGAAGCAGCAGAAGAATTACAAACACATGGCGCAGATATTTTAGTGGATGATGTATTAGGTGTACGTACACATCTATTATAAAATAAAAAGAGAGGAGTGAAATGGAAACTGTATTCGTATCAGTTTTCTATTTCACTCCTTTTTAATGATTGATATCTAATAGTTCTGGATCAGATGTTCAGGATTTAAGGTTACTTGTATAGCACGTCTAAAGCCATCAATATTTAAGAGGGCTTGTCGTACATTTTCATCGATAGGATGATCAATAGATAAAATCATCATTGCTTTACCTCCGATTTGTTTACGACCTAAATGCATAGAAGCAATATTGACACCGTGTTGACCGAGAAGTTGTCCGGTACGACCTACGATACCCGGTTGATCAGTATGATTAATAACAAGTTGATATTGTTCAGGCTTAAAGTCAACAGGATAGTCATTAATGCGTACGATACGTGGACCAAAGCCGTTTAGGACAGTTGCACCAATCTTAACACGATCTCCTTTATTGATTAGTTCTATCTCAATATAGTTGCTAAACCCTTTTTTCTTTTTTGATTTTTCAATAGTATAAGTTACATTTTGTTCATTCAATAAGACGAGCGCATTAATCAAATTGACATGATCTCCCATATCTTGTTGTAATACGCCTTTTACCAGTGTACGTGTAATCAAACTTGTATCATCCAGCGCAAGATCTCCGGCGTATGTGATTTTGAGTTCACGAGGTGCTTTAGGTAAGAGTTGAATCCCTACCTCACCAGTAATTTGTGCTAAGTTAACAAAGGGTTGGAGTTCGTCATCTTCACTAAAGATGACACTTGGTGCATTGACAGCGTGTTTGACATTTTGATGTTTAAGAATGTCTATAATTTCTTCCGCAACAGAGATCGCTACTTTTTCTTGTGCTTCGATTGTAGAAGCACCAAGATGTGGTGTCACAATGATTTTAGGATGCTGTGTAATCGGTGTATGATTTGCGGGTTCATTAACAAAAACATCAAGTGCAGCACCCGCAATTTTCTCTTCGTTGAGAGCAGTGATCAAAGCTTGTTCATCAATAATGCCACCTCTAGCTACATTAATGATACGAAGATTAGGTTTTGCACGGTCAAAGAAATCGCTATCAATCATTCCTTTCGTCTTTTCAGTTAATGGTGTATGGACTGTTACAAAGTCAGCCGCTTCTGCAATCTCTTCAACTGTTGCACGTGTAAAGTCTAATTCTTTCGCTTGTGCCTCTGTTAGATATGGATCATATGCCAGTACGTCCATACCAAAGCTTTGTAGACGTTTGGCTACACCGATACCAATACGTCCGGTTCCAATGACACCGAGCGTTTTATGATACAATTCTGTTCCACGAAAAGATTGTCGATCCCATGTACCGTGAGATAAAGAAGCATGAGCTTGTGGAATATTTCGTGCCATACTGAGAATCATTGCGACAGAATGTTCTGTTGCTGATATTGTATTACCATCAGGGGCATTAATGACAACAATCCCTTCTTTTGTTGCTGTATCAATATCAATATTATCTACACCCACACCTGCACGTGCAACAACTTTAAGTTTTGTCGCAGCACGTAAGATATCAGCTGTAACTGTTGTTTGACTACGTACGATTAGAGCATCAAAGTCATCGATAATACGAATTAATTCTTGTTCAGAAAGTCCCGTATTATGGATGACTTCAAACGCTTCGTCTTGATAGAGTTGATGAAGCCCATCTTTAGAAATAGGATCTGCAACGAGTATTTTATAATTCATTGTGTATAACCTCCATAAATGTGGTAGTCCCTTTGCCAATATATGATTGATTGCGATAGTTCGTTAAAATAATTTCAAGACTTGCAATAAAAGGCAATAAGTCGAAAGGTGAAATAAAACCCATATGTCCTACACGTAAGATATGTCCTTTGAGTTGACCTTGTCCCCCTGCGATAGTAATGTTAAAGACTTTTGATAATGTATTTTTAATATGTTGTACTTCATCGGTGTTTCTTGGTACAAAAGCAGTAACGGTAGGAGAGGCTGATGCGTCAGATACTAATAGTTCTAACTCTAATGAGCGAAGGGCATGACGTACAGCATCTCTAATGATGTAATGACGGTGAATAACGTTTTGAAAGCCTTCTTCATCAATCATATCACCATAAGCGACAATGCCACGAAAAGCTGGTACATTGGGCGTGAAAGGTGTGGTATGTTTTTCGAGCGACATTCGATGCTTAGAAAGATTCAAATAAAAAGATGGACTATTAATCTCATTGAAACGGGTATAGGCACGATCATTGTATGCAACGAATGCTAAGCCGGGTGGCAACATCAGAGCTTTTTGGCTTCCAGATACTAAAACATCTATATTATCGCGCGACATATCGACGTCTACGGCACCAATACAACTCACGCCATCAACAACGAAAAAGATATTATCATCAAATGTTTTTAAAGCACGGCCCAGTTCGGCGACAGGATGTAGGACAGCCGTAGATGTTTCACAGTACTGTGTGAAAACAGCGGTAATAGGATGATTGATAGATTGAATAAACTGTAAGACATCAGCAGTATTAAAGCTTTGTCCCCATTCCACATTAAAAACATGAATATTTTTATAATACGTTTCAGCAATTTGCTTGTAGCGGTTACCAAAAGCACCTGAGACAATTACAACAAAATGATCGTCAAAGTTTAAAAGATTACGCATACTTGCTTCCAAAGCACTTGTACCACTAGAAGTTAGAATAATGACGTCATTCGATGTACCAAATACAGTTTTAAGAGTAGAAAAGGCTTTTGCTGCAATACGTTCAAACTCAGCTGAACGATGTCCGACCATGGGCAAGTTCATTGCTGTTTGAATTTGTAGCGGTATCGGTGTAGGTCCGGGTGTAAGTAATAATGAATGATGTGTATACATAAGCAACCTCCTTTAACTATTTTCTCATTTTATCAAATTTTCAGATAAATAAACAGATGGAAATGCACAAAATATTAAGATTTGCACATTTCTATTATAGATGTAAGTTTAATCTATTGTTTCAACTTGTAGTATAGCATTGATATTAATTGAAACATTACCTCTTAAGCTATTAGAGACCATACAATTTTTGTCAGCAACCATGAGAAGGCGATCCATACGTTGTTGTAATTTTTGACGTTCTATTTCATCTGCTAACGTAATAACAGCGATATGGTTAATATTGCACATTCTAAATTTTCCATTATGTAGTTCTGCTTCGCCGGAAGATTGCATATTAATTTGAAGGGGATTAAATTTTGCACGTTCAAGTGTTGCAGCGAGGGAGATAGTCATACAGCTTGCAGCAGCACTGACAAGAAGCTCATCAGGATTTGTACCGACTCCTGTGCCACCAAGAGTGTCAGGGATAGAAACATCATGGTGAATAGTGTCACCATCTAAGTGTCCAACACTATCTCGTCCACCTTGCCATTTGACTGTGACAGGAAAATGATGTTGTATCAAAGCAATTCACTCCAATCTATGATATGTTTAACTTAAGTGTAGTGAATGAGCAAGAAAAATGAAAGGAAGAAACATTATGAAACTGGCAAGACCACATAAAGGATTTCAGATTATTGCACATCGAGGTCTCTCACGTCGTTATCCAGAAAATACAAAATTAGCGTATCAAGCTGCATTAAGTCAGCATATTGATATGTTAGAGATTGACTTACATATGACAAAAGATGGTGTACTTGTAGGCATTCATGATGATACGATTGACCGTACATCTAATGGAAAAGGGGCTATTAAAGATCTTACATTAGATCAGCTTCGATCATTTCAATTTGCTAATCAATTAGATTATACATTGGGTATTTCTATTATGACTTTTGATGAAATATTAACATTATGTAAAAATTACTCTAAAACCTTGTTAATAGAAGTGAAAAAACCTAAAATTTATGCAGGTATAAAAGAAACATTGATACAAAAGATAAAATACCATCCATTCCCAAACAATCGAATAATTGTTCAGTCTTTTGACCAATCATTTATTAAAGCATTACATCAAGAAATACCATATATACATCTCGGCGTGTTAATCAGCAAACGGAAATATTGGCTAAAACAGCCTTTATTTCACGAAATTGCACAGTATGCGGACTACGTCAATCCCAATTATCAATTAGTTAATCGTAAGTTTATTCAACGTGCACATGAACATCATTTAAAAGTGATGCCTTATACTGTAAATGATATACAGACTGCTAAAAAACTCATTCAGCTCGGTGTAGATGGTGTGATTACAGATATACCTAATGAAATTTTTAAATTATAATAAAAATATTAAAGTAATTCGGCTTTATCATTTTGACATCATAATGACAATAAGTGTCTAAAGTCAAAGAGGAATTACCCTTTTTGACTTTAGACACCTTTGTTGGAGTGGGGCTACGAAAGTTTGGACAAAAATGCGTTTTCTGTCCAACTCTTATTTTGTTTAGAGATGGTAGTATTATATTAACTTTTCGTAAGCGCCTAAGGCCACAGCTAAATCAAAGTGAGCAGCACCTACGCATTTGAAAATAGTAATATCATCTTCTTGACGTATCACGTTCCCCGCTAAAGAAACTTTTTGTAAGTCGCCATCAATATCATCAAACGAAAAGATCCCTTTTTTATGTGCTTCAATAAACTCTCCAGCCTCTTCTTTAACACCATGAATATCATCAAAAATAATTTGTGATGCTTTTGGAAAAAGGTGATAATCCAACTCCTTCATTTCTGGACGATAGGATCCAATACCATTAATGTGTGTGCCAAGTTTTACATCACTTGATTCAAATACAGGCGTAAGTGACTGAGTTTGGCAATTAATAATATCAGAACGTTTGACTAATGCTTTAACGTCAGTCATGACTTCAACATTCAAATTTGGAAGTACTGATAAAATGCGCTTACGAAAAGCTTTTGCTTTATCTAATGTACGGTTATAAAGGAGTACAGTATGAATAGGACGCACTTCAATATTGCCTAAAAGTTGTTCATAAGCCATACCACCAGTACCAATCATACCGAGTGTTTGTGCATTTGTTCGGCTTAAATATTTAGATGCGATACCACTCAATGCTCCCGTGCGTAAACGTGTCAAATAACTACCATCAATACTTGCGACATGCTCGCCAGTTTGTAAATCTGTAACAATAATGTTGGCTTGTGTTGTTGGACGATTATATTGTGGATTATCGGGTGTAATACTTGTAATTTTGATAATACCAAGTTGTTTTCCAAGATGAATACATGGCATATAAAGCATGGATTTTGCACCTTTTCCAGTTGGAATTACAGTACGGGGGGCGTGATGAACCTCATCCATATTGTTAAAAAGTTTTTCAATATCTTGAATGGCATCTGTCATAGTATATGCAGAAGTGACTTGTTGTTCGGTAAAAATATTCATTATTACGGATTCCCCTTTACGTTTAAGTTGTTTCTAGTATAGGAAAGTTTATGATGAATTTAAAGGGGAGAGAGTAGTGGAATGAATGTTTGGTTAAAATAATAGCAAAAAACCCGAGTAGGCATAATCCAAACTCGGGTTTTGATCGCAATGAAAAAGTCTTAACGTGAGTAATACTCAACGATTAATTGTTCATTGATTTCAGCAGGTAATTCGCTGCGTTCAGGTAAACGAACGAATGAACCTTTTAAGTTGTCTGCATCAAATTCTAAGTAATCAGGTACAAAGTTGTTGATTTCAACTGATTCAGCAATGATTGCTAATTTTTGTGATTTTTCACGCACAGCAATCTCTTGACCTGGTTTTAAAGTATAAGATGGAATGTCAACACGTTTACCATCAACTAAGATATGACCATGGTTTACTAATTGACGTGCTTGACGACGTGTACGTGCTAAACCTAAAGCATATACAACAGCGTCTAAACGGCTTGCAAGTAAGATCATGAAGTTCTCACCATGAACCCCACCTTGCTTACCAGCAATTTTAAATGTGTTATGGAATTGACGTTCAGTCATACCATATAAATAGCGAAGTTTTTGTTTTTCGCGTAGTTGTAAACCATACTCTGATAATTTTTTACGTTGTGTAGGACCGTGTTGTCCTGGTGCATAAGGTCGTTTGTCTAATTCTTTACCAGTACCTGATAATGAAATACCTAAACGACGAGATTTTTTCCAGCTAGAACCTCTGAATCGAGCCATAGAAGACTCCTCCTTTTTCTTTTTTGTTGTTATGAAAAAACAAAAAAGAGTGTTAAATGCTCGAATAGGATATAGTGTTTTATGTGTCCTCGCCTCATAGCTCTGGTTACACGGCACGCCCACTTTGGGAACACCATAGCGCCTATCAATATTTAACTGCTATTTTCGTTTATTCACACAAAGAACATTGTAACAGTTTAGTGAGAAATGTCAACACATAAAAGTTTTACAAGTGTTGCTCTAAAACATCAACAATAGATTTTAACCCTTTTTCATCAGATTCTGAAAAACGATTTGTAGTAGGTGCGTCAATATCTAATACACCTATAATTTGTCCATTTTTATGGAATGGAATTACAATTTCAGACTGACTCGCTGCATCACATGCAATATGTCCGGGAAAAGCATGGACATCCGCTACACGTTGGATTTCATTTTTTTGAACCGCTGTTCCACAGACACCTCGACCTATTTCAATATGGACGCAGGCAGGTTTACCTTGGAATGGACCAAGAATTAAAGCTTCATTTTTAATGAGGTAGAATCCTACCCAATTAATATTTGAAAGGTTTTCATTTAATAATGCAGATGTATTACTCAAATTTGCAATTAAATCTGTTTCATCTGTCAACAATGCATCGAGTTGTCGTGCTAATAAAGCGTAGTCAGTTGATTTGACTGTCATATTATTCACTCACTTTAACTTAAATTTTTAAAATATTATAGCGTGTCCATTACTTTCGTGCAATCTTCTGATATTTCTACAATAAAAATAGAGGAACTATTGATTTTTTTACAATTTCGATTTAATGCCATGATAAATTACGTTATAATGGTTTTATGGATTTAGGAGGAGAAGAGTGGACATGTTATTGTATATCATACTAGCAATTATCGTCATTATTTTAATTGGTATCAGTATTCTATTTTATATGCGTTCCAATAAGAGAACAATAATTCAAACTGCTGAAACGCGCCGAACAGAACTTAATAAGTTGTCGTATGATGAGAGCTTAGAAAAGTTAAAACAATTAAACTTATCAGGAGAAACAAAAACACAATATGAAGCCCTTCGTCAAGCATGGACAGAAGCAACGAACGATTACCTTGCACCGGTAGATGAAAAAATACACGAGGCTGAAGTGACACTGGATAAGTTTAAGTTTTCTCAAGCACAGACAGAGATTGATGATGCACATGGTTTAATGGATGAATATGAAGCGAAACATAAAACATTAATTCACCAAGCAGATGAGGTGTGTAAAGTACACGAAGAGAGTGATGGCTTGTTTGAAAAAGTTAAAGAGGCACATCGTAAATTAAAAAGAGATGTCCTTGCAAATCGTCATCAATTCGGTGAAGCTGCGGCACCGCTTGAGCAAGAAATCGAAACATTTGAACCTGAAATTGAGCGTTATCAGGAGCTGAAAGATGCAGGGAATTATCAAGAAGCACATACACAAGTGAAAAACTTAAATGATGATATTCATTATTTACAACAAGATATGGCAGAAATACCAGAATTGATTCGTGAATCTCAAAAAGAGTTACCGGGTCAATTCCAAGATTTAAAATATGGTGTGCGTGATTTAAAAGTTGAAGGCTATGACTTAGATCATGTTAAGGTAGACAGTACATTACAAACTTTGAAAACAGAATTAAGTTTTGTAGAACCGATGATTAGTCGTTTAGAACTTGACGCAGCAAATGATAAGTTAGAGGAGATTAATCGCCAGTTAGATGAAATGTATGACTTGATTGAACATGAAGTGACCTCTAAAAATGCGGTAGAAGAATCCAAAGAGCGTATTACAACTGATCTATTTCATGCCAAAGATATGAACTATACACTACAAACTGAGATTGAATATGTGAGAGAAAATTATTATATTAACGAAAGTGATATTCAAAATGTACGCCAGTTTGAAAATGAAATTCAAAATCTTATTGCAGTGTATGATGAAATTTTATTAGAAATGTCAAAATCTGCAGTGCGTTATAGTGAAGTACAAGATAACTTGAAATATATTGAAGATCATGTTGAAGTCATTAATGATAAGCAAGAAAAACTGCAGAATCATCTCATTTCACTAAGAGAAGATGAAGCAGAAGCGGAAGAACATATTTTACGTGTTCAAAGTAAAAAAGAAGAAATCTATCGACGTTTACTTGCATCTAACTTAACTAGCGTACCAGAACGCTTTATTATTTTAAAAAATGAAATTGACTACGAAGTGAGAGAAGTCAACAAACGATTTAGTGAAAGACCTATTAATGTTCAGCAACTGAAAGATAAAGTGAATAAAGTTGTTTTACAAATGAATAAATTCGAAGACGAGGCTAATGATGTTTTGATTAATGCGGTATATGCTGAAAAGTTAATCCAGTATGGCAATAGATATCGTAAAGATAACCACGAACTTGATAAGAGTTTAAACGAAGCAGAACGTCTCTTTAAAAACAATCGCTATAAACGTTCAAGTGAGATTTCAGAACAAGCACTTGAGCGTGTGGAACCGGGCATCAGTCAACATATTGAACGAGAAGTTATGGCACAACAATCTTAATTTAAAACGCTCTTAATGCAAACATGTATTAGGAGCGTTTTTTAAATGTTGTTTTAATCATTTACCTATTCATTTTGATATGAGATATAGTACAATGAGATAATGATTATTTTGTGAAGGAGTCTTAGCAATATGCTTTACTTTGACAATGCAGCAACGACAAAACCGGATGCTTCAGTATTAGAAAGTTATATGAAAGTCAACCAACAGTTTTATTTTAATCCTAATAGCCCCCATGACAAAGGACAGGAAGCAGCACGTTTATTACAGCAAGCACGTGACCAAATTAAAAGAGTACTACATCTTGATGAAGAGACAATTATATTTACGAGTGGCGCCACTGAATCAAATAATATCGCTTTAAAGGGCGTAGCGTATCAAAAGAAGCATTTTGGTCGTACTTTAATTACCTCCGTATTAGAACACCCATCTGTTTTAGAAGTTTTACGTTCTCTTGAAACAGAGGGATTTATCATTAAATATGTCAATATTACAGCAGAGGGTAAAATCGATTTAAACCACTTAAAAACATTACTATCTTCCGATGTCATATTGGTAACGTGTATGCATGTCAATAATATTATGGGACAAGTTCAACCCATCGAAGATATTGCTAAATTATTGAAAGATTATCCTAAAATTCACTTTCATGTTGATGCTGTTCAAGCATTAGGGAAATATCCATTGATGACTCAATCTGTAGATAGTATGGCTTTAAGCGGCCATAAGTTTAATGGATTAAAAGGGCAAGGGTTGCTTATTTTGAAAAATATGCACAATGTTCAACCGACGATACATGGGGGCGGTCAAGAGTATAATTTGCGTAGTGGGACAGTCAATGTACCTATGGATGTATCATGTGCTAAGGCGATACGCTTAGCAGAGGATTATCGTTTTGAGTTGATGAAACAGTTAACAGACATTAATAAACAGATACGTGATATTGTGAATTCGTATGAGGGCGTATATATCAACTCGCCAGATTCATCCTCACCGCATATTCTAAACATTGCATTTCCAGGCGTTCGTGGCGAAGTGCTTGTCAATGCATTCTCAAAGCAAGGTGTGATGGTTTCAACGACAAGCGCGTGTTCTTCAAAACAAGCTAAAGTGAATGAAGTACTGGAAGCCATGGGTATAGAGGTATCTCGAATTTTAGGAAGTATCCGCTTATCATTTGATCGCTATACAACGAAAGAAGATATAGCAGGGTTTGGTGAAGCGTTCGAAAAAGTGTATGAACAAGTGAAGGAGTTGTTACAATAAATGATATATGATCATATTCTTGTACGTTATGGAGAGCTTACACTAAAAGGAGGAAACAGAAAAACATTTGTTAATCAATTGCGTTCTAATGTAAAACGTGCATTAATGCCTTTGCAAGGTTATGAAGTAAAAGCCAATCGTGATCGTATGTATATTCAGCTTGAGCCACATGCGGATGTAGAAGAGATGATGACACGTATTTCAAAGGTATACGGTGTTCATTCGATCAGTCCAGTGTTAAAAATTGATAAAACAATGGATGCCATTTATCAATATGCTGTTCAATTCGCAAAAAGTTATACATCAGGAGATAGCTTTAAAATCGAAGTGAAACGAAGCGATAAACAATTTGAATATGAAACATTTGCCATTCAACGCATGGTAGGTGGAGAGATTTTAAAAAATACGACAGGTTTGCATGTAGATGTTCGAAAACCTATGCATCAAATTATGGTTGAAGTACGTTTAGATGCAGTTTATATGTATGATCGTGTTATACAAGCTATCGGAGGATTACCGGTAGGTACAGGTGGCAAGACATTACTGATGTTATCAGGAGGTATTGATTCTCCAGTTGCAGGTATGGAAGTAATGCGTCGAGGCGTGACTATAGAAGCCATTCATTTTCATAGTCCACCCTTTACAAGTGAAAAAGCAAAACAAAAAGTGATTGAATTGACACGTATTATGGCAGAACGTGTTGGTGCAATTAAACTTCATATTGTACCGTTTACAGAAGTGCAAAAACAGATTCATAAAGTCGTTCATGAGCGTTATACAATGACATCAACACGTCGTATGATGTTGCGTATCGCTGACAAAGTCGCACATCAAGTAGGCGCAGATGCTATTGTAAATGGAGAAAACTTAGGTCAAGTTGCAAGTCAAACTTTAAAAAGCATGTATGCAATAAACGCCGTGACATCAACACCGATTTTACGTCCGTTATTGTCATTGGATAAAGAAGAAATTGTGATAAAAGCTAAAGCCATTGGTACATTTGAAACATCTATTCAGCCATTTGAAGATTGCTGTACGATTTTTACACCTAAACATCCGGTAACAGAGCCACAATATGATAAAGTTTTAAAGTATGAATCAGGTTTTGATTTTGAGGAAATGTTAAATGATGCAGTGGCTAATATTGAAACTTTAGTTATTGATAAAAATTATAATGCACATCAAGAAGAAAAAGAGATATGGCATGATGATTTGTTATAAACAATATCATTAAAAAGGGGATGTTCACATGTTGATGGAATGGGATGGGTCATTAATATTTGTGGTTATTTCATTAGGCTTTTTAGCTGCCTTTATTGATGCTGTTGTTGGAGGTGGGGGATTAATATCTATACCTGCACTACTTGCGATAGGTATGCCACCCGCAACAGCACTTGGTACCAATAAACTCGCAAGTGCATTTGGATCTTTTACAAGTGCAGTACGTTTTTTGAGATCGGGTAAAGTAGATTTAGGTTTTGTAGCAAAAGTTTTCCCTTTTTCTTTTTTAGTAGCTGTATGTGGAGCGATACTTGCTGTTTATTTACCTGCTGAACTACTTAAACCTTTAGTGATTATTATATTAAGCGGTGTCCTTATATATACTCTAGTAAAAAAAGATTGGGGTCACATTCGTACATATCAAAAGCTTTCTATCGTTAAGTTTATTGCATTTATCGCTGTATTACTACTGATTGCTTTTTATGATGGGTTTCTCGGTGGAGGTACAGGGTCTTTTCTCATGTTTGCTTTTCTCTTTGTGGGCTTTGACTTTTTAAGCGCTGCCGGAAATGCCAAAGTTCTAAATTTTGCATCAAATATTGGTGCTTTAACTTTATTTATATACCTTGGGCATGTTGATTATGTTTATGGCTTAACTATGGCTTTGAGTATGGTTGCGGGTTCATATACAGGGGCATGGTTTGCACTCAAATATGGTGTAGGTTATGTTAAAGTATTATTTATTATTGTGACGTTTATTCTTATAATTAAAAATGTATTTGACTATTTGCAAAGTATGCTACTGTAAAATAGAATAAATAATAAGTCGTTATATGCTGAATCATTGAGGCATATAGCGATTTTTTTTCGTGGGATTTATAATTTGATTATTTAATTGAGCAATGATTTTGTTATGATAATGACATAGAGAAAGGGGAGAATAAATAATGTCCAAAAGAATTGTAGCAATTATATTAGCGATTGTTATCGTTTTGAGTGGTATTTTGGTAAGTACAGTAACAACACTTGCTTCATCGTTATTCAGTCCAAGTTTTTCGATAATGAAGGACGCACCGAGTACAGTCATTGAAGAAGGTGATACATCTAAACAAATTGCACAAATTGCAGTGAATGGTGAAATTATTGATATGGGTAGTGGAGGTTTATTTGGAAGTAGTGGTTATGACCATCAAGCAGCATTGAAACAATTAGATACGATTAAACGGGATAAAAGCATTAAAGGCGTATTATTGACGGTTAACAGTCCCGGTGGAAGTACATATGAAAGTGATGAATTTTATCAAAAGTTAAAAGAAGTTAAAAAGTCAGGTAAGACAATATACGTTCAAATGGAAACTTTAGCTGCTTCAGGGGGCTACTATATTTCAGCGCCTGCGGACAAAATTTATGCAGGACCTCAAACACTAACTGGCTCAATTGGTGTGATTTCCGAATCCATAGACTATTCAGAGCTTTTAAATCGTCTAGGTGTAAAAACAAATACGATTAAATCAGGAGAACATAAAGATATTATGAGCCCGTCAAAAGAAATGACACAAGAAGAACGTGATATTCTACAATCTATTAACAAAGATAGTTATGATCAATTTATCAAAGTGATTGTAGATGGACGTGATATGTCAGAATCTAAAGTGAGAAGATTAGCAGATGGACGTATTTATAGTGCACAACAAGCCAAAAGCAATGGTTTAGTTGATAAGATCGGTTATAAAGATGCCGCAATGCGTGACTTGAAAAAAGCAATTAAGACAAAAAATCCACAGGTTATTACATTTGATGAATCAGCTGGTGGGTTGAGTGCGCTTTATGGTTTTAATAGTTTTTTTAAAGGCTTACGTGCGGATATCGAACAAGTAAAATCTATTTTAAACAATGAATCACAAACAAGACCAATGTATAAATATGAAGGGTAGGTGTTCATATGACAGAATGGAATGATTCAAACAACTTTAATCCTACAAGAATCAAACATCATACACCGAACGAACAACAAGGAACTATGATTAATCAGTACGAGTTAGATGCTTTCTTTTATGCTGGCTTTGGGCGCCGATTTTTTAGTTATATTATTGATTTAATCGTATTATGGGCTGCCACACAGATTATTTTAAAACCGATTTATGCATTGACAGGTATAGATGAATGGCAACTATGGATTGATTATTTTAGTGTCAATCATATGTTGAGTGCAGTAATTTATTTTTTATATTTTATAATGATGACACGCTACTTTCAGCAAACCCTCGGCAAAATGATTTTAGGCATTAAAGTTTATACTAAAGACATAGATCAACTGCAATGGCCAGATATTTTGATGAGAGAATGGATAGGTCGTATCATTTCTAATATCATGATAGGAATCCCTTATTTAGCAATTATTTTCACGCCCAAACATATAGGGGTACATGACTATTTCGCAGATACGGTTGTTGTTAAGCAAAAATATATTCAACAAATTAAAGCGAGCAGAAACCAAATGCGTGCGAAAACATCATCAAATCGATATAATAGTGAAGCGAGAGATAAATAAGGAGGAATTCAATTGGCACAAATTACATTTAAACAAGAGCCAGTTCAACTGTTAGGACAAGACGTTAGTGTAGGGGATCAAGCACCAGATTTTACAGTTGTCGATAATGCATTGCAAACTGTTTCTTTATCAAACTATGAAGGTAAGAAGAAATTAATCAGTGTAGTTCCTTCAATTGATACGGGCGTATGCGATCAACAAACGCGTAAGTTTAATGAAGAAGCAAGCAATGAAGAAGGTTATGTATTGACGATATCAGCAGACTTGCCATTTGCACAAAAAAGATGGTGTGCAAGCAATGGTCTTGATAATGTGATAACGCTGAGTGACTACCAAAGCCGTTCATTTGCCAAAAATTATGGTGTGTTAATGGATGGTTTAATGTTATTAGCTCGCGCAGTCTTTGTACTAGATAAAAACAATAAAGTTGTTTACAAAGAGATTGTTTCAGAAGGTACAGATTTTCCAGACTTTACTGCTGCATTAGAAGCATATCAAAATGCATAAATCAATCAAGAAGTTGAAACAAGATAATCATGAGTCTTGTTTCAACTTCTATTTTTTAATATGCTAATATTAGAAATAAGTGAGAATTTTGAAAGGACGAAACCTATGACACAAACATCTTCCATTATGGAAAAGATATTCCAACAACTTGATGACCAAACAAAAATATTAAACGCACAAAATGGACAAAGTTTTATTGAAAACTTAGGGCTTGCTATGGAACAATTATATACATCAAACCGTGAATTACTGGAGCAAGCAACATTTCAGGATAGACGAAAAGCCTTTCAGTTTGCTTATTTAAGTCAATTACAAAAAGAAGAAGTGCAAGCCAATCACCAAATTACGCCGGATACAATTGGACTTGTTGTTGGTTTTTTAATTTCTAAATTTGAAGAAAACGCTAAGGAAATGCATATTGCAGATTTGGGAAGTGGATCAGGTCACCTTAGTGCAACAATTCATGACACATTAAAAGAGACATCCGTAATGCATCATTTAGTAGAGGTAGATCCTGTTTTATCAAGGTTAAGTGTACATCTTGCCAACTTTTTAGAAATACCGTTTGATGTATATCCACAAGATGTAATTATGCCACTACCATTTGAAGATGCAGATGTTGTTGTTGGTGATCTGCCAATTGGTTATTATCCCATTGATGAAAGAAGTCAGATGATGCGTTTGGGATTTGAAGAGGGGCATAGTTATGCGCATTATTTATTTATCGAGCAAGCTATTGCAGCATTAAAACCTTCCGGCTATGCATTTCTTGTTGTTCCAACCCATTTGTTTGAGGGAGAACATGTGAAACAGTTAGAAAATTTCATTGCAACAGAAGCCGAGATGCAAGCTTTTTTAAATTTACCAAAAAATTTATTTAAAAATGAAAAGGCACAAAAATCTATTTTAATATTACAACGTAAACAGCAGGGTATGACTAAACCTGTTGAAGTTTTATTAGCAAATATCCCAGATTTTAAAAACCCGCAAATGTTTCAAAATTTCCTTGGCGAATTACAAGAGTGGCGTTCTAAAAATCATTAAAAATAACCTGTAATACTCTTGAATTAGAACTGTATTAATGGTTAAATAGATGTGGATAAATTTAAATATACTGGAGGACATTCTTATGTCAAAGTTAATTTTGGCGATTAATGCTGGTAGTTCATCACTAAAGTTTCAATTGATTGAAATGCCAGAAGAAAATCTCATTACAAAAGGTTTAATTGAGCGTATTGGATTAAAAGATTCGATTTTTACAATTGAAGTTAATGGTGAAAAAATTAAAGATGTTAGAGATATTAAAGACCATGAAGAAGCAGTTAATATTATGTTAGAAAGTTTACAAAAACATGGTGTCATCAATGATATTAATGATATCGATGGTACAGGTCACCGTGTAGTTCATGGCGGAGAAACATTCCCAGAATCAGCACTAGTGACAGATCAAGTGGTTAAAGATATTGAAGCGTTAGCAGATCTAGCACCATTGCATAACCCAGCAAACTTAATGGGAATCAATGCGTTTAGAAAACTACTTCCTAATATTCCACACGTAGTAGTATTTGATACTTCATTCCATCAAACAATGCCAGAATCAGCATATTTATATAGCTTGCCATATAACTACTACAAAGATTATGGTGTTCGTAAATATGGTTTCCATGGTACAAGTCATAAATATGTATCACAACGTGCAGCAGAGCTATTAGGAAAACCTATTGAAGAATTACGCATGATTTCTTGTCACATTGGAAACGGTGCATCTATTACTGCAATTGATGGTGGAGAATCTGTTGATACATCAATGGGCTTCACACCATTAGCAGGTGTCACAATGGGAACACGTTCAGGTAATGTAGATCCTGCACTTATTCCATTCATTATGGAAAAAACAGGTAAAACTGCTGAAGAAGTTATCAATGTATTTAATAAGGAATCTGGTTTATTAGGTATTACAGGTGAGTCTTCTGATTTACGTGATATTGAACAAGCTGCAAGTGAAGGCGATGAACGTGCAAAACTTGCATTAGAAGTATTTGCTTCACGTATTCATAAATATATGGGAACTTACGCATCACGTATGCACGGTGTAGATGTTATCATCTTTACAGCAGGTGTTGGTGAGAACTCTGATGTTGTGCGTGCACGCGTTTTAGAAGGTCTAGAATTTATGGGTGTATATTGGGATCCACGCAAAAATGAAGGATTACGTGGTAAAGAAGCAGAATTGAACTATCCACATTCACCAGTTAAAGTATTGGTTATTCCAACAAACGAAGAAGTTATGATTGCTCGTGACGTTGTAAAATTTGGTGAATTATAAAAAATAGTGTGATGATGGTATAAAACAAGTGTGTTGTGATTCGAATCATGACACACTTGTTTTGATATTATGGAGATTGATGTACTATGATATTACTTTTATGACTTCATTCTAAAAACACTTGACTTGCAGGAGCCTCCAACATAAACTTTTATTACAATAATATCTTTTATGAAGACAACAAAATAGATATATTGAAATAAAAATGTAGAGGAGAGCAAATCATGTATGCCCAATATTGGTTGCGTACCTTTGATTATAAAGGTATATCAAAACTTTCTCATTTAATCGCTAACTTGTTTATAAATATCATTATTTTGATTATTATTAACTTAGTAGGTTTAGTTGTGCCAGTATCAATGGAGAACTTTATTGTAACAACATATTATGTTCTGCTTATTGCAATGCTTTTTCCAACAGCTGCAATGATTGTGAGAGTATTGAACCGCAAAAAAAGATAATAAAAAGGACGAGTCACATATCAGGATGAGGAAGTAAAATCTTGTAATCATTAAGATTTTCTAATTCACTTCTGATTAGCGACATCGTCCTTTTTATTTAAGATTAAGAGGCATCTGTTTTATTATTTTTTTCGTTTTTACCACGTATCCATTGTAAAATAAAGCCACAAAGTATTCCTAAAAGAACGCCAATAAAGGCACCTGCAATAAGTGGTAGGTTGAAAGCATATTGTAGTACAAAACTAAGAATAATGGCAAATATAATAATAATTAACGATAGATAGTTATTTTTTAAAGTTTTCATGTATGTCACTCCCATATGACATTATAGCATTATTTGTTGATAAATGAGTGTATTGTTCTAGCTATATGTAACAAATTGTAACTTGACCAATGATTAAAAATTTACTATGATTAGTCCGAATATGAGACTGAAGGTGAAGTTATGAAAAAGATATTGTCAGTAGTTATAGTGGCGATTGTAGCTATTATCGTACTAGGTGTTCAATATTTAAATCAATCGGGTCCATTTGCAAACTCCAATCATCCAGACAAAGAAGATACTTATACGGTGAAACGTGTTATTGATGGTGATACAATTATTGTGAGTAAACCTGGACAAGAAGATGAACGTGTTCGATTGATTGGAGTAGATACACCAGAAACAGTGAAGCCCAACACGCCAGTACAACCCTATGGAAAAGCTGCATCCAACTACACTAAGAAACATTTGACTCATCAACAAGTGACGTTAGAATATGATCGTGAAAAAACAGATCGATATGGACGAACTTTAGCGTATGTTTGGCTTGGAGACGATATGTTCAATGTGATGTTAGCGAAAGAAGGCTTGGCACGAGCAAAATTTTATCCACCAAACGATAAATATCGAATTTTGATTGAACAAGCACAAAAAGAGGCGCAAAAGAAACAATTAAATATCTGGGAACGCTAAAAAGTGTTTGTACTGAACGAATATTTCGTGATGTACAAACACTTTTTAATTTGAGGGATCATCTATATAACTTATTATGCATCATTGAAATCGCCTACATAATTTAATTACAATATATTATGATAGTATGTTTTTTTGAATTTGATCAAAATTGTTTAGTAAATCTATCATTTTATCGTATTGTTCATCAGTAAATGTAATATAAACTTTACGTTCATCTTCAGTTGAACGTTCTTTACCAATAATACCCATTTCAGTCAGTGCAGTTAATGATTTATGTACTTCCATCAAACTAAAATCTATTGTTTGTTTAACTTTATGAAGTGAAATACGATGGCTATTTGCTGATTTTAAATGGTATAAAAATAAAATGTCATTTAGTTTGAGTCCATATTGTTTTTTGACTTCACTAATAATTTTTTTTCGATAGGATTCGTAATAAAAAATCTGTTCAGAATCCATTGAGTAATCCTTAGTCATTTTTTCACTCCCTATACGCATATGATGTACTATACAACATATTATATTAAATTTTTTATACTTTTAAAAGCAAAACTTTCAATATTACTAAAAGAAAGACATATATGATTAAAAAATACACAAACTTTTAAAATGTTACTCACTAACACCTAAAAGTTTTTAAAAATAAATATGATATGTAAAAAAATATAAAAACAAAGCTATATAAATATATTAAATCGAGAAATTTTGAAGTGTTTGAAAAGGGAGATCAGAATTTGGGGATATGAGATGTTAAATATTGAAATATGTGATTAAGGAAATAAAAAACCATCATATCATTATAAGAATAGATCTTATACGATATGATGGTTTTGAACATTATTATTGAAGATAACAATTTGTGTAGCATGCTTTGACAGCAGCTTCAGCATCTTTATTCGAAATACCAAACATCATTGAAATTTCGGATGAACCTTGATTGATCATTTTTAAATTAATATGGGCTTGGGCAAGTGCATCTGTTATTTTATTGGCTGTTCCTACAAGTGCACTCATACCTTCTCCGACAATCATTAAAATTGCAAGGTCATGTTCAACACTCAACTCATCTACCTGGCACTCTGAACGAATTGCGTTTAATACCTGTTGTTCTTTGCCTGTGATTTGAGAGGTACGCATGATAATACTGATGTTGTCAATGCCAGAAGGCATATGATCGAAAGAAATATTATTGTCAGAAAGTATTTTAAGTATTTTAACAGTAAAGCCTACCTGTCTATTCATTAAATATTTTTTGATGTTGATACTTGTAAACCCTTTATCACAGCTAATTCCTGTAACAACTCTTTGACGATTAATTTCACGATCATGAACGATGTAAGTTCCCGGATCTTCAGGGCGATTTGTATTTTTAATGACTACCGGAATGCGATAGCGATAAAGCGGTTGTAAAGCCTCGTCATGAAAAACACCAAACCCTGCGTAAGATAATTCACGCATTTCACGGTATGTAATTTCACTAATAATCTCAGGTGATGAGATAACAGTAGGATTAGCGCGGTAAATACCAGACACATCAGTAAAGTTTTCGTACAAATCTGCTTTTACGCCACGTGCCACAATAGCCCCTGTAATATCTGAGCCACCACGAGGAAAAGTGACGATGTAATCAGATTCAGAGTAGCCAAAGAAGCCTGGAATAATAATTTTTTCATTATATTGTCTTAATTGTTTAATCTTATCATAGCTAGATTGGAGAATTTGAGCATTTTCCGGTTCATCTGTAACAATAATACCAGCTGCTTTAGGTGACAAATAACGTGTAGGAATACCTTGTTCATTATTGTATGCTGCAATAAGTTGAGCATTAAAGTTTTCTCCAGAGGACTTCAATGCATCGAGTAAGCGCTCTGGTTCGTTTTTAAGAGAAGTGATGTAGTGTTCTAATGTTTGATTAATCTCCTCTAAAAGATTTGTTTTCAGTTCAAGATCATCAATAATATCTTGGTATCGATCAAGTACCTCTTGTTTTTTTGATTGATAATCCAAGTTATTTGTGACTTTCTCATAGAGTCTGATTAAAAGGTCTGTTGTTTTAGTGTCTTTAGAGTGACGTTTACCGGGTGCTGATACAATGATAATACGTC